>NZ_JBSHJY010000043.1:0-26636 GCF_053619715.1 Agromyces sp. NPDC055520
AGCTTCGACATGCCCCGCGCCGTGTAGATCACGCGAACGGATGCCGCGTCGTCGACGAGCTGGAACAGGTCGCGGTCGCCCGTGACGACGTCGACCGGCAGGTCCGCCCCGGTCGCGAGCGTGCCGATGACGTCGTCCGCCTCGTGCTCGGGCGCGCCGACGACGGGGATGCCGGCGAGGCCCAGCATCTCGCGGATGCGCGGGATCTGCACGATGAGCCCCGGCGGCGTCTCCTCGACGTCGACGCCGCCCGGCACCGCACGCTCGACGCGGTGCGCCTTGTAGCTCGGGATCAGCTCGACCCGCCAGGCCGGCCGCCAGTCGTCGTCCCAGCAGGCGACGAGGTGCGTCGCCTCGAAGTCGGTGACGAGGCGCGCGATCATGTCGGCGAGGCCCCGCACGGCGTTCACGGGGGTGCCGTCGGGCGCCGTGATCGAGTCGGGCACGCCGTAGAACGCGCGGAAGTAGAGCGAGGCGGTATCGAGGAGCATGAGTCGGTCGGCCACACCGTGATCTTGGCACGGATGCCCGGCATCCTCGATAACGTGGGCGCATGAGCGGCACAGCGGGCAAGCCGAACCAGCCGAGCGAGACGACTGAGCCGACCGAGACGGATGGCGCGGGGCCGGCGCCGCACCGATCGCTCCCACCAGTGCAGCGCTGGGTGTTCTGGCCGGCCGCCACCGTCGTCGCGCTGTTCGTCGCGTTCGCGCTCATCGCCCCGAAATCGGCCGAGGTGATGTTCGGTGCGATCCAGGCGAGCATCGTCAACACCTTCAGCTGGTACTACGTGCTCATCGCCGCCTTCTTCGTGGCGTTCTGCCTGTTCGTCGGCTTCAGCCGCTTCGGCGACATCAAGCTCGGCCGCGACGATGACGAGCCCGAGTTCTCGCTGCTCTCGTGGTTCTCGTTGCTCTTCGCCGCGGGCATGGGCATCGGGCTCGTGTTCTACGGAGTGAGCGAACCGCTCAGCCACTTCGTCTCGCCGCGCCCGGGCGTCGTCGGCACGCCCGAGGCGCTCGCGCAGCAGGCCCTCAGCCAGACCTATCTGCACTGGGGCGTGCAGGCGTGGTCGATCTACGTCGTCGTCGGGCTCGGGCTCGCCTATGCGATCCACCGCCGGCGCCGACCGATCTCGATCAGGTGGACCCTCGAACCGCTCCTCGGCAAGCGCGTCGAGGGCGGCTGGGGTCACACGATCGACGTCATCGCCCTCGTCGGCACCCTCTTCGGCGTCGCGACCTCGCTCGGGCTCGGCGTGCTGCAGATCAGCGCGGGCCTCAACTACGCGGGCATCCTCGCGCCGAGTGCGCTCAGCGAGGTCGTCATCATCCTCGTGATCTCGGTCTTCGTGCTGTGGTCGGTGCTCTCGGGCGTCACGAAGGGCATGAAGTGGCTCTCGACCGCGAACCTCGTCCTGGCCGGAATCCTCGTGGTGTACCTGCTCGCAGTGGGGCCGACCGAGTTCCTGCTGCGCGAGTTCGTGCAGTCGATCGGTAACTACATCCAGAACTTCGTCGGTCTCTCGTTCAACGTGAGCGCCTTCCAGGGCACCGCGGGCGAAGAGTGGCAGGCCTCGTGGACCTCGTTCTACTGGGGCTGGTGGATCTCGTGGGCGCCGTTCGTCGGCATCTTCATCGCGCGCGTCTCGAAGGGGCGCACCGTGCGGCAGTTCGTCGCCGGCGTCATCCTCGTGCCGACGCTCATCGGCATCCTCTGGTTCGCCGTGCTCGGCGGCTCGGCGCTCGCGATCGAGCTCGCCGATCCCGGTGCGCTCACCCAGCCCGACGGCAGCGTCAACGTCGAGGCGGCGCTCTTCGAACTGCTCACCCACGTCCCCGGAACGCCGGTGCTGACGGTCGGCGTGATCGTGTTGATCACGATCTTCTTCGTCACGTCGGCCGACTCGGGCGCGCTCGTGATGGGCATGATCGCGACCGGCGGTCAGTTGAACCCGAAGCGCTGGATCCGCACTTTCTTCACCGCGATCACGGCGCTGCTCGCGATCGCGCTGCTGCTCAGCGGCGGTCTCAAGGCCCTGCAGACGGCCGCGATCATCATCGCGCTGCCGTTCAGCATCGTCATGCTCATGATGTGCTGGTCGACGATCATCGCGTTCACGCGTGAGCGCCGCGCCTACGCGAAGGCCGAGCGCGCCCAGTTCATCGATCACATCGGCGAGCACTACGGTCTCGAGGTCGAGGAGCCGCTCGAGCGCGGCCTCGTGGCCGGCCAGCCGAAATGGGTGCGCGGGCTGCGCAGACGATTGCGAATGGGCACGGATGCCGCGGCTCCCCGCCGCGCGTCGCCCGCAACCCTCGCCGAGGAGAACGCACTGCCCGACTCGGTGCCGACGGCCGATGTCGACGAGATCGTCGACCACGATCCCCTCGCCGCAACCGACGACCCCGACATCCCCGAGCACGGCGAGGACGACCCCCGTTCGCTCCCCCGGTGAACGGACGCAGACGATGCGGCTAGCGTGAGTCGCATGCGCATCACCGGCACCTTCCGCACGTCGAAGCGCGTGCCGATCCTGCAGGTCGCGAAGGCGTCGGCCGCGACGATCGCGGCCTGGCTCGTCGCCGGTTGGCTGATCCCGGGGCCCCTGCCGGTGTTCGCGGCGATCGCGGCACTGCTCGTCGTGCAGCCGAGCGTGAACCAGTCGTTCGGCAAGGCGATCGAGCGTTCGATCGGGGTGATCCTCGGTGTGCTCATCGCCACCGCCGTCTCGCTCGTGTTCGGGCAGAACAGCTGGATCATCCTCGTCACGATCGTGATCGCGATGCTCGTCGCCTGGTCGCTGAAGATGACACCGGGCACGTCGAACCAGGTCGCGATCAGCGCGATGCTCGTGCTCGCCCTGGGCGCCTCATCGCCCCAGTACGCCGTCGACCGCATCATCGAGACCCTCATCGGCGCCGCGATCGGCATCATCGTCAACGCGCTCATCGTGCCGCCGGTGGCACTCGCCCCGGCGCGCAGTCACCTGTCGTTGCTCGGAGGCGAGCTCGCGGCATCCCTCGACCGCCTGGCGAACGCTCTCGAGAACCCGCAGGCGCCGGCCGATCTGCAGCGGCTCATGGTCGAGGTCCGGCTCCTGCGTCCGATGCGCGACGCAGCGGATGTCTCGATCTCGACCGGTGAGGAATCGCTCACGCTCAATCCGCGGCGCTCCGCGCACCGCACCGAACTCGTCGAGATGCGCTCGCTGCTCGAGAAGCTGAGCCCCATCGTCACGCAGGTCATCGGCATGACCCGGGCGTTCTTCGACCACTACGATGCGGCGCTCGCCGAAGAGCCCACCGTGCAGGCCATCGCCGAGCAGTTGCGGCGGGCAGCGCACGATGTGCGCCTCGCCGTGCACCTCGCCGACGTCGACCCCGAGCCGCCCACATCGGCGATCCCGGCGCTGACGGCGCCGCTCGTGATCGCCCCGCCCAAGTCGGGACACTGGATTCTCATCGGCTCGCTCATGGAGGACCTGCGTCGCATTCGCGACGAACTCGTCGAGGAGTGAACGGTGCGCCCGTGCGCGCGGCTGCGGCCCGCCGCGCGCGGCGGCTACCGCTGCACCCGTCGAGAGAGCATGATGAGAGCCGTGGACGAATGGCCGATCGTCGGTCGAGATCACGAGTTGCTGCGCATCGGGCGCCGGCTCGTCGAACCGGCGCCACACGGCGTGAGACCGGGATCGCTCATCGTGGGGGTCCCCGGCGTCGGCAAGACCCGGTTCGCCCGAGAGCTGTACCGGCACGTGCGGCGCCACCGGCAGAACGCCGTCTGGGCGACCGCGAGCCGCACGGCACAGCACCAACCGCTCGGCGCCTTCGCCGGCTTCGCTCCCGACGGCGACGACTCGTTCGCCCTGCTCGGCCGGCTCGCCGCCGAGCTCAGCCCCGGCGACCGCCAGACCACCGTGTTCGTCGACGACGTGCATGCGCTCGACCCGCTCTCGGCCCTGCTCGTGCAGGCGCTCGCGCACCGCCCGCGCACGACCCTGCTGCTGACGGCGCGGGTGGCCGAACCGCTGCCCGACGTCATCGTCGACCTCTGGAAGGACGACGTGCTCGAGCGACTCGAGATCACGCCGCTCGACGAGCACGGCACCGCGGCGCTCGCGAGCGCCATCCTCGAGCGACCGCTCGATCCGCTCGCCGCGCGGCGGTTGTGGGAACGCAGTCGCGGCAACCCGCTCTACATCACGCACATCGCGCAGGATTGGCGCAACGCCGGCATCTCGGGCACCGCGGGCGGAGTCGACGCCGCCGGCGCAGCGATCCGCGCCGCCCCGACTGCACATGGCGACGATGACCGACTCCCGTTCCTTCCCGACCCCGCCGGCAGGCTGCCCGCCGAGCTCGGCGCCCTGATCGAGCAGACCACGATCGCGCTCGAGCCCGCCGCGCTCGAAGTACTCGACTCCGTCTCGCTGCTCGAACCCTTTCCGGCGGCCGCGATCGCCGACGTCGTCCCGGCGGCCGACGCGCGACTGCTCGAGACGCTCGAGGCGCGCGGCGTCATCGCGGCGTCGGCCGACGACCCGGGCGGCACGGTCATGTTGCGTGCGGGGCATCCACTCTTCGCCGAAGCCCGACGAGAGGCGATGGGCACCCTGCGAGCCCGCCGTCTGCGCACCCGGATCCTCGCGGCCGTCGACCGCACCGGCGTCGAGATCGACATAGTGGCCCGCGCGCTGTTGAGCCTGCAGTCCGACGGCGCCGAGGTCGGCGGCACTGACACCGCCGGCGATGCCGGCGCCCTCCAGTTCGCTGCGGCCGCGACCGCCTTCGCCCGACTCGACCTCGACCTCACGGCACGGCTGGCCCGCGCCTCGATCGCCCGCGGCGGCCCGCCCGAGGCGACCACCCTCGCCGCGTACGCCCTCTCGCTGCGCAGCCGTGGCCAGGAGGCGGCCGAGCTGCTCGCGCCTCTCGTCGACGCACCGCGCCCGCCCGTCGACGCGCTCATCGTCGAGTCGGGCAACCGCTTCTTCGTGCTGCGCGACCCGAGCGGGGCGATCGACCGCACCGAGGCGGCCATGGCCGCGACCCCCGACGAGTGGGCCCGCGCCGAACTCGGGGCGATGCTCGCCTGGGAGTTCGCGTTCCAGGCGAGACCCGCCGACGCACTCGAGGCCGCCGCCGATGCGCTGCGACGCACCGATCTGAGCGCGCGCGGCGTCGCCACCGCGAGCATCGCCCGCGTGACCGCCCTCGCCTGTCTCGGCCGCGTCGACGAGGTCGGCGAGATCGCCGAGGCCGCATACCCCGCGACCGAAGGCGGATTCGCCGCAGCCGTGATGCGCACCGTCCTGCTCGACGCGCACCAGCTCGCGCTGCACCTCGCCGGCCGCATGGGCGACGCCGCGAGGCTCGCCGACAGCGTGCTCGCCGGCGACCGCGACGTGCCGCCGCCGTTCGACGGCCGTCGACGCAACCTGATCGGCCGCTCGCTCGTGCGTTGCGGGCGCATCGCCGAGGGAGTCGCCGTGCTGAACGCGGTGCAGGCCGCGATCGACCACGATCTGACCGGGTGGGCGCCGCTGAACCTGCTCGACCTCGCCGAGGCCGCAGCGCTCGGCGGCGACCGCGAGCACGCGGCCGCATACCTCGATCGGGCGCGCGCGGCGTGGCTGCCGTCGTTCCGGTACCGCGATCCGCAGCTCGCCCGCATCGCCGCCCTCGTCGACGCCGCCGCCGGGCGCACGGCCGCCGCGGTCGAGGGCGCATCGGCCGCCGCCGATCTGGCCGTCGAACAGGATGCCCCGGCGCTCGCGATCCGCGCACTGCACGACGCTGTTCGCTACGGCGCGCACGACCTGGGCGATCGACTGCGCGCCCTCGCCGACGGCGTCGACGGACCCCGTGCCGTGCACGCTCCGCGGCACGCCGACGCCTGGGATCGCGGCGACGCGGCCGCGCTCGACGAGCTCTCACTCGCCTACGAACGGGAGAGCGACCTCGTGATGGCGACCGACGCCGCCGCGCAGGCCGCCGTGCACTGGGCGAGCGCCGGTCGCGGCGGGCGAGCGGCGGCCGCCCGGCTGCGGATTCGCGGGCTCGAGGCCACGACGGGCCGCCTGCACACTCCCGCCGTCGAGCGCGCCGAACTCGGTCCGAGCCTGAGCGAACGCGAGGCCGAGATCGCGGCGCTCATCGTCGGCGGGCACTCCGACCGGGACATCGCAGCGCGGCTCGGGCTCTCGACCCGCACGGTCGAAGGGCACGCCCATCGCATCTACGCCAAGCTCGGCGTCGAGGGGCGCGCCCAACTGCGCGCCGCCGGCAGCGGCGGAAGCACGGGCACGGGCACGGGCACGGGCAGCAGCGCCTGAGCCCGCCGATTCGCGTACCCGACTACGCAGTGTCGCGGCACGAGGCATCCGTACGCTGTGGGTCTGGCACCTCGCCGAGCCGCTGCCGCACCCCATCGCCCGGAGGTCGTGCCTCTGCAGATGCCGCCCACCCGAAGGAGGAAGCCATGCGGCCGCTTCTCGAACCCGACCAGACGCAGCCCGTCTTCGACTGGATCGACGCCCGACTCCCCGACCTGGCGTCGCTGTCGACCGGCGAGCTCAACGTGCTGCGCACCCTCGCCCTCGGCGCCTCGAACGCCGCGATCGCCAACGCGCTCGTCGTCTCGGAGCGCACCGTCGAGTCGCACATCCACTCGATCTTCGTGAAGCTCGGGCTCTTGCAGTGCGCCGACGAGAACCGTCGCGTGATCGCCGCCGTCGTCTGGACGCGCGCGGTGAGCTGAGCGAGGCGCCCGCGCGCCGTCAGCTCAGCAGTTCGCGCACCGCCGCGCCCCACTGGAACCCGCATTCGCGGCAGTCGAAGATCGGCTCTTCGTCGTGCGCGAGCGCGCCCGGGACGTCGCCGGCCTCGACCTCGAAGTCGAGCGGGCCGTAGACGATCGCGCGCACCGCGAGCGAATCGCAGCGGGGACACGGCTCGTCGATCACCAGGTGGGGTGCTGAGTGCTGCATCTGCTTCGTCATGGCTGTCACGGTACGCCGAGCCTCCGACATCCCCGGCCTGCCCGCTCGGAAATCCCTAGACTGGGCGCGTGCTGACCGCCGTGCTCGTCTTCGGGATCCTCCCCGCGTTCCTCATCCTGGGGCTCGGGCTCGTTGCGCGCGCCGTCGCCGCGCAGCGCGTGACCCCGCGAGTGGTGCAGTACGCCCCTGAACGAGACTCGACGGTGCTGCGCGATGCGCTGCTCATCGATGCCGATCGGCGCGCAGCATCCGCCGCCCTCATCGACCTCGCCGTCAAGCGCAAGATCCGCCTCATCGCGGGCGGTGCCAAGCGCGAACCCGTCGGCGTCGAACTCGTCTCGGGCGCCGTGCTCACGAGCGAAGAGGCCGCGCTGCTCGAGGCTCTCTTCGGCCCAGAGCACACGAGCACGCGCGTGCGCCGCTTCTCCGCCGACCGCCGTGCGCTCGCCGGGCGGCTGAAGAGCCTGCTGCTCAGCACCGAAGACGCCCTCGCCCGCGACGGACTCGTCGCCAGGCAGCGGGTGACCTGGCCCGGCGTCACCCTCACCGTCTTCGCCTACCTCGGCATGCTCGTCGAGGCGCTGTTCCTGCTGTTCGCGATCGTCGGCGGCGAATGGAGCGCGCTCATCGCCACGGTCGTCGCCCTCGCCGCGACGATCGCGACGATCTTCGTGACGCCGTCGTCGTGGCGCAAGTTCCTGCCCGCAGCGGCCGGCCGACGCGAGCACCTCGCCGGCCTCGAGCAGTACCTCGAGCTCGCCGAGGCCGACCGCTTGCGCACGCTGCAGTCGCCGAGCGGCGCAGAGCTGCGGTCGACCGAGACAGTGGGGTCGAGCGCGGCGCAGCGGTCGCCCGCGTCGCATTCGTCGACGGATGCCGCGGCGCTCGAGTCGCACGACGCGATCGCCCGCTTCCACCTGCACGAACGGCTGCTGCCCTACGCCGTGCTGTTCGGGCTCGAACGCGAGTGGATCGCGAAGCTCAAGCTCGAGCACGCCGCCCTCGGCCGGGCGAACCTCGACGTGCTCGGCGACCTCGTCGACGTCACGGCCGACGTCGCGCTCGCGATCGAGGCCGCCGGGAGCGTGACCGAGCTGACCTCGGCCGTCGGAGACCTCGCCGACGGCGCGGGCAACGTCATCGGCGGCGTCTTCGAGCTGTTCAACCTCTGACTTCGACCTCTGACTTCGATCTCTGACGCGAGGAAGGCGACCGGCCGATGACCACTGACGAGGAGCCCATCGCGATCACGGTCGACGGTGCATCCGTCTCGGCCGTGTACGCCCGCCCGCCGGCCGCGGCGGCCACGATCGTCGTCGCCCACGGAGCGGGCGCGGGCATGGAGCATCCGTTCATGACAGGCTTCACGCGCGCGCTGAACGCCGACGGCTTCGCGACCCTGCGCTTCAATTTCCCCTACCGCGAGGCAGGACGCCGGTTTCCCGACCGGCCGCCGGTCGCGATCGCGACCTGGCGAGCGGTGATGGATGCCGCGGCCGCACGCGCCGCCGACGCGATTCGCCTGAGCGGCCCGGGCGAGACCGGTGACTCGGGCGGCTCAGGCGAGCCGATCTGGGCCGCCGGCAAGTCGTTCGGTGGGCGCATGGCGTCGATGGCCGTCGCCGAGGGCATGCCGGCGGCGGGGCTGGTCTTCCTCGGGTATCCGCTGCATGCGCCGGGCAAGCCCGAGAAGCCGCGCGACGAGCACCTGCCGGGCATCACGGTGCCGATGCTCTTCCTGCAGGGGCGCAACGACCCGTTCGCGACGCCGAACGCCCAGCTCGACGAGGTCGTCGCGCGCATCGGGCGAAACGCCGTGCTCGAGTGGCTCGACGGCGCCAACCACTCGTTCGAGGTGAAGGGCGCCAAGCGGCCCGCCGTCGAGATCGGGGCGGGGCTCGCCGCGCCCGTCGCCGCATTCGTGCGGGGTCGCGCGCCGGCGGCCCAGTAGCGAGGCGGTCGGCGCGGATCAGATGAGGGCCGAGGCCCACCAGACGATGATGAACAGGCCCATCGCGACGAACGCCAGGCCCACGATCAGGAAGACGTTGGTGCTCGGGCCGCGGGCTCCCGCGCGCGCCATGGTCGACTGACGCTCCGCCGTGATCGTCTCGGAGAGCCAGCGGCGCTTGACGATGAGTGCAGCGCCGGCGACGAGGGCGAGCACGGCCCATGCGAGGGCGAAGGCCAGACCGAGTTCCACCACGCCAGCCTATCCGGGTGATCGAAGCCGGGGAGGGAGTCTGCCGGATGAGGCTGAACGCCCGCTCCGAACCGGAGCGACATGCAGGAAACCTTTGATCTGGGAGTGGGCGTTCTGCTAGGAAAGGGGAGTCCCCACCCCCTACCGAAACGGACACCCCCGAATGAACTCCCTCGATCTGCAGACCCAACCCGAAGCCCAGAGCGATTACGCAGCCGTCGGAGGGGCACCCGCCGTCACCGCCGTCGTCAACCGGTTCTACGAGCTGGTGCTCGGCGACGACCGACTGCTGAAGCACTTCGAGGGCATCGAGATGGCCCGACTCAAGCGACACCAGGTCGCGCTCGTCTCGCAGGTCATGGGCGGGCCGGTGGCCTACGAGGGACGCGACCTGCGTGCGGCTCACGCGAACATGGGCATCACGGCGGAGGAGTTCGGCGCCGTCGCCGGGCACCTGATCGCCGCGCTGACCGAGGCCGGTGTTCCATCCGAGATCGTCGACCGCACCGTGACCGCCGTCGCCGCGACCCAGCCCGATATCGTCGAGGCCGACGCGACGCAAGCCTGACGGCGTGGACACCGCTGCGCTGAAGCACACCTGGTCGCTGGCCGAGGCGGTCGGCGACGAGGTGCCGCTCTTCTTCTACTCGCATCTCTTCTACACGCACCCAGAGCTCCGGGCGATGTTCCCGGTCGCGATGGCGACCCAACGCGACCGACTCGTCGGCGCGCTCGGGCGCATCGTGTCCAACGTCGATGAACTCGACGAGGTGACCGCGTTCATCCAGCAGCTCGGCCGCGATCACCGCAGGTTCGAGGTCATCGCCGAGCACTACGACGCCGTCGGCCTCTCCCTGCTCACCACGCTGCAGCAGTTCCTCGGCGAGCTCTGGACCCCGGAGCTCGCCGAGGACTGGGCCCGTGCCTACGGCATCATCGCGACCGCGATGGTGCAGGCCGCCGAGGAGTCCGAGCTCCGCAGTCCGGCCTCGTGGGAGGGTCACGTCACCGCGGTCGAGCGCCGCAGCATGGACATCGCGATCGTGCACGTGCGCCCCGAACCCGACCTCCCGTTCGAGCCTGGGCAGTCGTTCGCCGTCGAGACGCCGTACACCCCGCGCTTGTGGCGCTACTTCAGCGCCGCCAACGCGCCGCGGCACGACGGCACGATCGAGTTCCATGTGCAACTCGTGCCGGGCGGGCAGGTCTCGGGCGCAGTCGGGCGGCGGCTGAAGGCCGGTGACGTACTGCGACTGGGCTCGGCGGTCGGGCAGGAGCTGACGCTCGACGACGCCGACCGCGGTCGCGACCTCGTCATGGTCGCCGGCGGAACCGGCCTGGCCCCGCTCCGGGCGCATCTGGAACGCATCGACCTGCAGTGGCAGGAGACCGGAGACGCCCCGCGCGTGCACCTGTTCCACGGCGCTCGAGTTCCGTGGAACCTGTACGAGAATCGCCTGATGCAGAGCCTGACCGGTCGGCCGTGGTTCAGCTACACGCCCGTCGTCTCCGACGACCGGAGCTACCCCGGTCGGAAGGGGTTCGTGAGCGACGCGGTCGTCGAGGCCGGCGTCTCCCCCGGCGCCCTCGCGATGATCTGCGGGTCGCCGTCCATGGTGCGCCACACCGCCTCGCGGCTGCGCGAGCTCGATGTGCCATCACCCGACATCCGTTTCGAACTGTTCGCCACACTCGATGAAGACGGGCTGCGTGACCCGCAGCCGTCGACGCGCGTGGAGGAACCGATGGGAAGTGCCCGATGACCACGTGGGACGACGAAAACGAACTCCCGATCCCGGAGCAGACCGTGCCCGAGGGCGACCTCGTCGCCGCCGTCTCGCGTCTGCCCGAGCCCGATACCGTGAAGTTCGCCTCGCGCCCGCTCGGCGGGTACGACCGCTCCGAAGTGGACGCGTACGTGGCAGACCTCGCCCGCACGATCGGCGAGGTCAGGGCGGCACTCACCGAGGACCGCCGCGAACTGGCCGAACTCCGCGCCGAGAACACGAAGCTCCGCACCTTGGACACCGCCGAGCTCGAGCGCGAGGTCACGCTGGGCGCCGTCGGCCTGCTCTCGCAGGCGCAGATGATCGCCGACAAGGCGGTCGCCGACGCCGAGGAGTACGCCCGAGATCTCGTGCTCACCGCCCGCACGCAGTATCGCGAGGCACAGGAGCGCACCGCCGCGGCCGCAGCTGCCGCGCCGACCGAGCCGGCGACCACGACGGCGAGCATCCCGCTGCCGTCGATGCCCGAGATCGAGTACGTGCGCACCTACGCGCAGGTCGCTCAGATCCAGTTGCGCTCGGTGCTCGACGCCCTCACCGAGCAGGTCGATCGCCTCGGCACACTGCCGGTGCTCGACGCGACCGAGGTGGCCGAGTCGGCGGTGCATGCGGTGCCCGACGACGAGTTCCCCGACGAGGAACCGGATTGGCTCCCGGCGGCGCCGCCGCAGCCGACGATCCAGCGGCAGACGTACGTCAGTCCGTGATCACCAACTGACGGCCAGTCGACCCGACGACCCGACGACCCGACGACCCCGATCCCCGCTCTCTCGCTGCACGAGCGACGCGAGGCTCGCGGGTCGTCGGGCACGGGCCCGACTGCACCGCACGAACTCGGCCGACTCAGCTCCAGATGTCGTCGCCGCGGAGCGACGCGTCGGCTCCGCCGTCGATGTAGATCGTCTGGCCGGTGACGTGCGTGTTCTCCTCACTCGTGAGCCAGGCGAGGAGCTTCGCGATCACGACGGCGTCGGAGTGGCCGTTGAGCGGCATCGGCACGGCCGCATCGACCATCGCACGGCCCTCTTCGGTCGCGAGGAGCGGAGCGGTCATCGGGGTGACGACGGTGCCGGGGGCGACGGCGTTCACGGGGATGCCGGCACCGGCATAGCGCGGCGTGATCGACTCGCGGCGCACCCAACGGCTGAGCGCGCGCTTCGACGACGGGTAGTTGAGGTAGCCGAGCTCGGGGCCCTGCGCTGCGAGCGCGGCGCCGATCTCGAGCGCCGTCGCCTCGTCGCCGGCGAGCTGCGCGTCGACGAGTTCGGGCGAGTTCGGCTGCAGGCTCGCCATCGAGCTGACGACGGCGATGCGCGGGGCATCGGCCTTCGCGAGCGTCGGCGCGAGCGCGTCGAGGAACTCGGTGACGCCGAAGAAGTTCACGGCCACGGTCAGCGGAACCGGCGCCGCGATGCCGGCAGCCGCGATGACGGCGTCGATCCGCCCGCCCGACGCCTCGACGACGGCGTCCGCGGCGGCCGCACGCCCCTCGGGCTTCGAGAGGTCGGCCGTGATATCGGCGCCCTTCAGGTCGACGCCGATGACGCGGTGGCCGCGCTCGGTGAGAAGGGCCGCGGTGGCCGCCCCGATGCCTGAACCTGCTCCGGTGATGACATACGTTCTGCTCATGCCATCGACGTTACGCCGATCGACGGTGCCCCCGCTCGAAGAGCAGATCGACCTGATTTCCGGCTGTGAATCCCCGAACCGCTGCCGCGTCGGGCACGGGGTTCGAGCCCGGAGCCCGCGGGCGGGCGTCAGGCGCCGACGTACTGCCGCAGGTGCGTGCCCGTGAGCGTCGCCTCGTCGGTGGCGGCGGCCTCGACGAGGGCGCGCGGGGTGCCCTCGAAGACGATGCGGCCGCCGTCGCGACCCGCGCCGGGGCCGAGGTCGACGATCCAGTCGGCGTGCGCCATGACGGCCTGGTGGTGCTCGATGACGACGACCGAGTTGCCGTCGTCGACGAGCCGGTCGAGCAGTGCCAGCAGCCGGTCGACGTCGGCGAGGTGCAGGCCCGTCGTCGGCTCGTCGAGCACGTAGATCGACCCCGTCTTCGCCATGCTGATCGCGAGCTTCAGGCGCTGGCGCTCGCCGCCCGAGAGCGTGTTGAGCGCTTGGCCGAGACCCAGATACCCGAGACCGACATCGGAGAGCCGCTGCAGGATAGCCCGGGCCGGCTTCTCGGTGAGGTACTCGAGGGCCGCATCGACCGAGAGCGCGAGCACCTCGGCGATGTTCAGGCCGTTGAGCCGGTACTCGAGCACCTCGGCCGTGAACCGCTTGCCGCCGCACTCCTCGCACACGCTCGACACCGTCGACATCGGCCCGAGCTCGACGAACACGAGGCCGATGCCCTTGCAGTTGGGGCAGGCACCCGCCGAGTTCGCGCTGAAGAGCGCCGGCTTCACGCCGTTCTCTTTCGCGAACGCCTTGCGGATCGTGTCGAGCAGGCCCGTGTACGTGGCCGGATTCGAACGGATCGAGCCGCGGATCGGCGACTGGTCGACCACGACGACCTGATCGTGCTTCGGCACGTTGCCGTGGATGAGCGACGACTTGCCCGAGCCCGCGACGCCCGTGACGACCGTGAGCACCCCGAGCGGGATGTCGACGTCGACCCCGGTGAGGTTGTGCTGGCGGGCGTCCCTGATCTCGAGCACACCGGACGCCTCGCGCACGGAGTCGCGCAGCGTCGCCCGGTGGTCGAGGTGCCGCCCGGTGAGCGTGTCGGAGGCGCGCAGCCCCGCGACGTCGCCCTCGAAGCAGATCTGCCCGCCGCGCGAACCCGCGCCCGGGCCGAGGTCGACGATGTGGTCGGCGATCTCGATGACCTCGGGCTTGTGCTCGACGACGAGCACGGTGTTTCCCTTGTCGCGCAGTTGCAGGAGCAGCCGGTTCATGCGCTGGATGTCGTGCGGGTGGAGGCCCACCGTCGGCTCGTCGAACACGTACGTGACATCGGTCAGCGCCGACCCGATGTGCCGGATCATCTTGACGCGCTGGGCCTCGCCACCCGAGAGGGTGCCCGACGCGCGATCGAGGCTGAGGTAGCCGAGACCGATTTCGACGAAGGAGTCGACGTTCTGCCGCAGGTTCGCGATGAGCGGGCCGACGCTCGGGTCGTCGATGTCGGCGATCCAGCTCGCGAGGTCGGAGATCTGCATCCCCGAGGCATCCGCGATGTTGATGCCCTTGATCTTCGACGACAGCGCCTCTTGGTTCAGGCGCGCTCCCCCGCACTCGGGGCAGGCCGTGAAGGTCACCGCGCGGTCGACGAAGGCGCGGATGTGCGGCTGCATGGCGTCGCGGTCTTTGGAGAGGAGGCTCTTCTGCAGCTTCGGCACGAGCCCCTCGTAGGTCATGTTGATGCTCTGCACCTTGACCTTCGTCGACTCCTTGTAGAGGAAGTCGTGCAGTTCGGCCTCGGTGTAGTCGCGGATCTTCTTGTCGGGGTCGAGGAAGCCCGACTCGGTGAAGATGCGCACCATCCAGCCGTCGGCCGTGTAGCCGGGGATCGTGAGGGCGCCCTCGGCGAGCGACTTGTCGCGGTCGAAGAGCTCGTCGAGGTCGACGTCGTTGACCTCGCCGGTGCCCTCGCATCGCGGGCACATGCCAGCCGGCGCGTTGAAGCTGAAGTGGAAGCTCGGGCCGACGTAGGGCTGGCCGAGTCGGGAGAAGAGGATGCGGAGCAGTGCGTAGGCGTCGGTCGCGGTGCCGACCGTCGAGCGGGAGTTCGCGCCCATGCGCTCCTGGTCGACGATGATCGCCGCCGAGACGTTGCGCAGGCTGTCGACCTCGGGCCGGGGCTGCGTGGTCATGAACGACTGGATGAAGGTGGAGTACGTCTCGTTGATGAGCCGCTGCGACTCGGCCGCGATGGTGCCGAACACGAGGCTCGACTTGCCGGAGCCCGAGACCCCGGTGAAGACGCTGAGCCGTCGCTTCGGGATGTCGAGCGAGATGCCCTGCAGGTTGTTCTCGTGCGCGCCGCGCACCTCGATGACGTCGTGCGCGTCGGCGATATGGCGGTCGGTGGCGGTCTGTTCGCTCGCGGTCATTCGGCTGCTCCCCTCGAGCGGGCGCGCGCCCGCGAGTCACGATTCTGGCACGAGGCGCCGACATCCGGCAGGGCATGAGCAGAGTGGATGCCTCATGGCTCGCCCCAACCCGACGAGCGTACGCTGTGCGCATGCCAGAGACACGCGGCCCCGCCCGAGGATGGCTGCTGCCCGCGGTGGCGGGTGTGGCATCCGTCGCCCTGGGTGTCGGCGTCGGCGAACTGGTCGCGGCGGTCGTCGCGCCCGCGTCGGGTCCGTTCGTCGGCGTCGGCTCCCTGCTCATCGATCTCGCCCCGTCCTGGGCGAAGGACTCGGCGATCGCACTCTTCGGCACGGGCGACAAGGCCGCGCTGCTCGTGGGCATCGGCCTCGTGCTGCTCGCCGTGGCCGGCGCGGCCGGGGTGCTCGAGGCGCGGCGCCCGCCGTGGGGCATGGTCGTGATCGGTGCGGTCGGCGTCGTGGGCGCGGTCGCTGCGGCGAGCCGGGCGAACGCCTCCATGCTCGCGATCGTGCCCTCGGCCGTGGCCGCGATCGCGGCGATGCTCTCGCTGACCTTCCTGTTGAAGCGACTCGTCGCCGGCCCCGCGCCCGGCCCCACGCCCGACCCCGCTTCGGCTTCGGCTTCGGTCGACCGGCGCCGCTTCCTCGGCTGGGCAGGCGGTGCCGCTGCACTCGGCGCGCTCGCCGCCCTCGGCGGCTACGCCCTGCAGGCGGGCGCCCGCGCGGTGACCGCCGTGCGCGACGCGATCCGCCTGCCGACGCCCGTGACCACCGCGACCGTGCCGGCAGGCGCCGAGCTCGGCATCGACGGCCTCACCCCGATCGTCACGCCGAACGCCGAGTTCTACCGCATCGACACCGCCCTCGCCGTGCCGGCGGTCGACCCCGCCGACTGGAGACTGCGCGTCCACGGCCTGGTCGATCACGAGATCACGCTCACGTGGGACGAACTGCTCGCGCTCCCCCTCGACGAGAGCGTCACGACCCTTGCGTGCGTGTCGAACGAGGTCGGCGGCGGGCTCATCGGCAACGCCGTGTGGCTCGGCTACCCGATCCGCGAGCTGCTCGCCCGAGCCGGACCGTCGGCCGACGCCGACATGGTGCTCTCGCGCAGCATCGACGGGTTCACAGCATCGACCCCGCTCGAGGTGCTGCAGGACGACCGCGACGCGATTCTCGCCGTCGGCATGAACGGCGAGCCGCTGCCCGCCGAGCACGGGTTCCCGGTGCGGATGGTCGTGCCCGGCCTCTACGGCTACGTCTCGGCGACGAAATGGGTCGTCGACCTCGAGGTGACCCGGTTCGACGCGGCATCCGCGTACTGGACCGACCGCGGCTGGAGCGCGCACGGACCGATCAAGCTCTCCTCGCGCATCGACGTGCCGCGCCAGGGCCAGTCGGTCTCGCCCGACTCGGCGGTGCTCGCGGGCGTCGCCTGGCACCAGCACGTCGGCGTCGCGGGCGTCGAGGTGCAGATCGACGGCGGCGAGTGGCGCGCGGCCGAGCTCGCGACGGCGATCAACGACGACACCTGGGTGCAGTGGCGCTATGAGTGGTCGGATGCCTCGGCGGGCTCGCACCGCGTTCGGGTGCGCGCCATCGGCGCCGACGGCGAAGTGCAGACGGCCAAGCGGCAGGGCGTCGTGCCCGACGGTGCGACCGGCCTCGACGAGGTCACGGTCGAGGTGCGCTGACCCGCCCCTCGCGGCAGGTGAGCACGGCGACCCTCACGAGGGGTCAGTCCGCCGCGGCATCCTCTGCCGGGAACTGCAGCGCCAGCGCTGCGCCGACCTCGTGGTGCCGCAGCAGGAAGGCGCGCTCGTCGAGCTTCTTCCGCCGGAGCCACGAGGTCACCTCGTCGTTGGACTTGCTCGCGTTGCACGAGCCGCACGCCGGCACGACGTTGCCGAGCGTGTAGCGGCCGCCGCGCGAAATGGGCTGCACGCAGTCGCGCTGCAGCGGCCGGTCGCTCGCGCCGCAGTACGCGCAGCCCTGCCACTCCGCCGTGAGCGCGGCCCACTGCTCGTCGCTGAGGTCGTGCGTGTGCTGCGCCATGCGACGCTTGCGCCGGCGCGCGTAGACCGCCGTACGGCTCCGACTGACCGCCATGGCGTCAGACTAGCCCGGGCGGCGCCGGGCGACCGGCCGCCGCGCCCCGCTCAGAGCGACGGGGTACGGGGCGGCGCCACGCGGCGCGCGGTCGGGGTCGGCAGCGCCTCGAACGCCGCGGCGAGCGCGAGCAGGGCCGAGTCGTCGTAGGCGCGTCCGGCGAAAGTGAGGCCCACCGGCATCTGGATGTCGCGCATGAGGCCCATCGGCACCGTGACCGTCGGGATGCCGAGATGGCGCGGCACGAGGTTGCCGTTCGCGACCCAGACGCCGTTGCGCCAGCCGAGGTCGGCGGATGCCTCGTTCACGTCCATATCGGCCGGGCCGACGTCGGCCACCGCGGGGAAGGCGACGGCGTCGAGGCCGAGCCCGTCCATCCACTGTTCGAGGTCGATGCGCCGCGTCTGCTCCAGGCCGCGGAGCCCCGCCTCGAGCTCGGGCATGTCGGCCAGCGTCACGCCAGGGTGCGAGCGGGCCCACTCGGGGTATTCGGCGATGTCGTCGTCGAAGCCGTCGTACCGGTCGGGCATGGCGCCCGCGGGCTGCGGGAAGATGCGCTCGCCGTCGACGTCAGCGAGCGCGTGCAGCGCGGGGTCGCCGTTGGCGGCGAGGAAGTCGTTCCACGCCCAGGCCGAGAGGTCGACGATCTCGCGCCGCAGGTACTCGGGGCTGACGAGCCCGCGGGTCGCGATCGTCGGTGCGCCCGGGCGGTCGCCCTCGTAGTTCGACACGACCGGGAAGTCGACGAGCACGACCTCGGCGCCCGCGGCCTCGAGGTCGCGGCGGGCCGCCTCCCAGAGTTCGATCACCGCGGCGCGGGTCTCGATGCGCTGGCCGGTCGCGCCGCCGATGCCGGGCGTGCGGCCGGCCTCGGCGGTGCCGGCCTCGGGGTCGGCGTTGACGTACATGCGCGGCACCCCGATCCTCGCGCCGTCGAGCACGCGACTCGCCCGCTCTTGGGCAGAACCGGGCGACTCGGTGGTGGTGTTCGGGGCAAGGGCGAGGTAGGAGGCGGGGCGGACGGCGGATGCCGCGGGGATCTCGATCCAAGGCTGCACGCGCCAGAAGTCGCCGCGGGTCTCGCCGTCGTCGGCGACGATCACGTCGAGCACCTCGAGCAGGTCGGCCATCGTGCGGGTGTGCGGCACGACGACGTCCATCGTGGGCACGAGCGGCCAGTTGCCGCGCACCGAGATGACGCCGCGCGAGGGCGTGTATGCGCAGAGCCCGTTGTTCGAAGCGGGCGCTCGGCCCGACGACCAGGTCTCCTCCGCCAGGCCGAACGCCGCGAACGACGCCGCGGTCGCCGTGCCCGAGCCGTTCGACGACCCCGAGCCGAACGCGGCGGTGAGGTACTCGGCGTTGTAGGGACTCTCGGCTCGGCCGTAGACGCCGCGCTGCATGCCTCCGTTCGCCATCGGCGGCATGTTCGTGAGGCCGATGAGAACGGCGCCGGCCGCCCGCAACCGCCCGATCGTGAAGGCGTCGCGCTGGGCGACGAGGTGCTCGAACGCGGGCGAGCCGGCCGCCGCGGTCAGGCCCTCGGCGAGGTAGCTGTCCTTCGCCGTGTACGGGATGCCGTCGAGCGGACCGAAGGCCTCGCCGCGCGCACGGCGGGCATCGGATGCCTCGGCGTCGGCGCGAGCGCCGGGGTTCATCACGACGAGCGCGTTCAGCGCGGTCGGCGTCTCGGGGCCGTCGAAGGCGGCGATGCGTGCGAGGTAGGCGTCGAGCAGCCCGACCGCCGTGATGCGCCTGGACTCGAGCGCCGCGCGCAGTTCGGCGATCGTCGCCTCGACGACGTCGAACGACCCCGTTGGTCGAGTAGGCCGCGACGCAGGAGCAGCCGTATCGAGACCGGGCGCCGGGTCTCGATACGCTCCTTCGTCGCTACTCGACCACCGGTCTGCACTCATGCCGACACCGCGGGCTGCTGCTGCGTGATGCAGTGGATGCCGCCGCCGCCGGCGAAGATCTGCCGGGCATCGACCGTCACGGCGCGCCGACCGGGGTAGGCCGCCTCGAGGATCTCGCGCGCCGCGGCATCCGCTTCGTCGTCGCCGAAGCCGCACGCGATGACGCCGCCGTTGACGACCAGGTGGTTGACGTAGCTGTAGTCGACGAAGCCCTCGTGGTCTCTGATGACCGAGGGGGCGGGCAGCTCGGTGACCTCGAGGGTGCGCCCCGCGGCATCCGTCGACGAGGCGAGCAGCGCCACGATCTCGCGGCTGACCTCGAAGTCGGGGTGCTCGGGGTCGCGCTGCGCGTGCACGAGCACCTGGCCGGGCGCGGTGAGGGTCGCGACGATGTCGACGTGCCCGTTGGTGCCGAGCTCGTCGTAGTCGCGGGTGAGGCCACGCGGCAGCCAGATGGCCGTCGTCGCCCCGATCGTGCGCGCCATCTCGGCCTCGACACGGCGCCGGTCGGCGTAGGGGTTGCGACGCGGGTCGAGCTGCACGGTCTCGGTGAGCAGCACGGTGCCCTCGCCGTCGACGTGGATGCCGCCGCCCTCGTTGACGAGCATGCTCGAGACGAGCTCGGCGCCGACGCGATCGGCGATGAAGCGGGCGTGCTCGGCCGATTTCTGCCATCGGGCCCACTCAGGGGCGCCCCAGCCGTTGAAGATCCAGTCGACCGCACCGAGCACGCCCGGGCGCTCGTCGTCGACCACGAAGGTGGGGCCGTGGTCGCGCATCCAGAACTCGTCGACGGGGCACTCGACGATCTCGACCGCGGGGTCGAGCAGGCGCCCGGCGTTCTCGAGCTCGCTCGGGTCGACGAGGATCGTCACGGGTTCGAAGGCGACGATCGCGTTCGCGACGGCGGCCCAGGCCGCGAAGGTGCGCTCGATGCCGCCGGGCGTCTCGTCGGCGACGTTGTCGGTCACGGGGAACGCCATCCAGGTGCGTTCATGGGGTGCGGTCTCGGACGGCATGCGCCAGGTCATCGGTTCCTCCGTGCAACGCTTCGATGCGTCGGTTCAGCTCGACGTGCGGGATCAGACCTCACGTGCGCCGAACTGCGTGCGCCGCGAAATCCACTCGCTTATTGACCAGATGATCAACAACTGACCCGAACGTACATAGAATGGGCGCACCATGTCAAGCGCCCCCCGCATCAGAGCCGCGCGTAAGACCCCGGCGTCACGGAAGACCCCGGCCGAGCGCCGCGTCGAGATCGCCGCGGCCGCCCGTGGTGTCGCGCTCGGCGACGGGCTCTCGGCGGTGACCCTGCGTGCCGTCGCGAGCCGTGCGAGCGTCACGCCCGCGCTCGTGGCGCACTACCAGCCGAGCATGGAGGCGCTCATCGCCGAGACCTTCGACGCGATCGTGGGCGCCGAGATCGAAGAGATCGGCGCGCTGCTCGCCGAGCGGCGCAGTCCGCATCAGCGACTCGCGACCCTCATCGACACGATGCTCGACGGTTCGCGCGAAGACGTCACGGTCGTCTGGGTCGAGGCGTGGGCGCTCGGTCGGCGCAATGAACCGCTCGCCGCGAGCGTGCGGCGTCAGATGGATGCGTGGCAGTCGGTCATCGTCCACGTCATCGACGACGGCGTCGAGTCGGGCGATTTCGGGCGCACCGGCCCGGTCGATGTCGCCGCAGCGGCGTGGCAGCTGCTCGGCATGATCGACGGCCTCAATGCGCAGGCGCTCGTGCGGTGGGACGGCGCGGGCGAACGCGGGGCGCTCACGACCCGCAGCGTCGAGGGGCTGCTCGGGCTGCAGCCCGGGGCGCTCGCCGCGGCTTCTGCGGGTTGAGTGTCGGCGGGCCCGGATAGCGTGGGACCACGACGACCCGAAGGAGCCCGATGTACCTGGTAGACGGTTCCGTCGTCACGAGCGCGAGCGACCTGAAGAAGGCGTCCGAGTGCGAGTTCGCGTTCCTGCGCGCGCTCGACGCGAAACTCGGGCGCATCGAGAAGGTGCCCGACCCCGAAGACGCGATGCTCGAGCGCTCGGGCCGCATGGGCGACGCTCACGAGCACCGCGTGCTCGAGATCTACCGGGCGGCACTCGGCGACGGAGTCGTCGAGATCGAGCGGCCCGACGTGCGCGATCCGGCTGCGGTCGTCGCCGCCGTCGAGGCGACGCAGGCGGCGTTCGACGCCGGCGCTCCGGTCGTGTTCCAGGCGACGTTCGCCGACGAGGGCTTCATCGGGTTCGCCGACTTCATCGTGCGCCAGCCCGACGGGCGCTACCTCGTACAAGACTCCAAGCTCGCGCGCCGGGCCCGGGTCACCGCGCTGCTGCAGCTCGCCGCGTATGCCGAGCAGCTCGAGCGCACGGGCGTGCCGGTCGCCGACACCGTCGAGCTGCTGCTCGGCGACGGATCGACGAGCGTGCACCGCCTCGACGACATCGCCCCCGTCTACCGGCTGCGACGCGAGCGGCTCGAGCAGATCGTCGCCGAACGCCTCGCCGAAGACGGGCCCGTCGCGTGGGGCGATCCGCGCTACGCCCTCGACGGGCGCTGCCCGACGTGCGACCTCGAGGTGCAAGCCCATCGCGATGTGCTGCTCGTCGCCGGCCTCCGCGTCACGCAACGCGCCGCCCTGCACGACGCGGGCATCACGACGATCGACGAGCTCGCGGCATCCACCGGCCCGGTGCCCGGCGTGCTCGACGCGACCATCGAGAATCTGCGGGTGCAGGCGCGGCTGCAGCTGAAGGCCGAGGCGGCAGAGTTGGCACTGGATGCTTCGGGCCTCCGTTCCCCCGACGACCCGCCGCTGCCGCCGCCCGTCGTCGTGCGCGACGCCCCCTCGCTCGCCGCGATTCCCGAACCCGACGCGGGCGACCTGTTCTTCGACTTCGAGGGCGACCCGCTCTACACCGAGGGCGCGGCCGACGACTGGGGGCTCGACTACCTCTTCGGCATGGTCGACGACGCCGAGCAGTTCACGCCGCTCTGGGCGCACTCCTTCGCCGAAGAGCGAGTGGCGCTCGTGCAGTTCCTCGAGCTCGTGGCACTGCGGCGGGCGGCGCATCCGCACATGCACATCTACCACTACGCGAGCTACGAGCGCACGCACCTGCTCTCGATGGCCGCGCGGCACGGCGTGGGCGAGGCCGCCGTCGACCAGTTGCTCGCCGACGGTGTCTTCGTCGACCTCTACCCGATCGTCAAGCGCGCAGTGCGGGTGGGCAGCCGCTCGTACTCGATCAAGAAGCTCGAACCGCTCTACATGGGCACCCTGCTGCGCGAGGCCGACGTGAAGTCGGGCGGCGACTCGATCCTCGAGTACGTGCGGGCGCGCGAGCTCGCGGCCACCGGCGGCACCGACCCCGTGACGGGGCTCGTCGGGGCGGCGGCAGCCCAGCACGTGCTCGACGACCTCGCCGACTACAACCGCTACGACTGCGTCTCGACGCTCCGGCTCCGCGACTGGCTGCTGGGGCTCGCGCGCGAGGCCGGCGTCGAACCGGTGCCCGAGTCGCTCATCGTCGAGGCGGCCAAGGCCGCGGGCAAGGTCTACGAGCCGACACCGCTCGCCGTGCACCTGCAATCGATCGCCGGCCCGCCCGACGACCCCGATCGCGACGCCGATCACACGGCGCTCGCCCTCGCAGCCGCCGCGATCGACTACCACGACCGTGAGGCGAAGAGCTTCTGGTGGTCGCACTACTTCCGCGTCGAACAGCCCCTCGAGGCGTGGGAGGATCACCGCGACGTGCTCGTCGTCGACCCCGCGGCATCCGCCGTGGCGCAGCGCTGGTACCGCGAAGACCGTCACCGCGTCGACCGACGGCATGTGCGCCTGCGCGGTCGCATCGCGCCGGGGTCGAAGTTCAGCGTCGGCGGCGAGCCGATCGCACTGTACGAGCCGCCGGCGCCGTTCCCGAGCAATTCGCTGCGGCCCGGGTCGCGCGCGTGGCACGCGGTGAAGGTGCTCGAGGTGTTCGACGACGGCGTGCTCATCGAAGAGACCGCGGTCGCGGGCGTCGAGTGGAGCGAGCTGCCCTTCGCCCTCGCGCCCGGCACGCCGCCACCGGCCGGTCGGCAGCAGGGGGCGATCCTCGAGTGGGCGCAGCACCTCGATCGCGCGTTCCCGCGCTGGCCGGCGAACCCCTCGGTCGACGTGCTGCGACGCATTCCGCCGCGTACGCGCAGCGGCGGGGGTCTCGCGGCCCTCGGCACCGACCACGACTACGTCGCCGCCGTCACCGCATCGCTGCGCGACCTCGACGACTCGTACCTCGCGGTGCAGGGCCCGCCCGGCACCGGCAAGACCTACCTCGCCTCGCACGTGATCGCCGAGCTCGTGGGCCGGCACGCGTGGAAGATCGGCGTCGTCGCCCAGTCGCACGCCGTGGTCGAGAACGTGCTCGACGCCGTCGTGCGAGCGGGCCTCGACCCCGAGCTCGTCGCGAAGGCCCCGAAAGACGCGAAGGAGCCGGGAGACCACGAATACACCTTCATCGCGAAGAACGGCGTCACCGAGTACACGGCCGCGCACGAGGCCTCGGGCTACGTCATCGGCGGCACCGCGTGGGACTTCTCGAACGACAACCGGGTGCCCCGCGGCTCGCTCGACCTGCTCGTCATCGACGAGGCCGGCCAGTTCTCGCTCGCCTCGACCATCGCGTGCACGGTCGGCGCGCGCAACCTGCTGCTGCTCGGCGACCCCCAGCAACTGCCGCAGGTGAGCCAGGGCAACCACCCCGAGCCGATCGACACCTCGGCGCTCGGCTGGATCACCGACGGCCACGACGTGCTGCCCGCCGAGTTCGGCTACTTCCTCGCCGAGAGTCGGCGCATGCATCCGGCCGTCGCGGGGCCCGTCTCGCGCCTCTCGTACGAAGGCGAGCTGCACTCGCACCCGGTCGCGTCGCAGCGCTCGCTCGAGGGCGTCGCGCCCGGGCTCACCGCCATGCCGATCGAGCACTTCGGCAACACGACGTCGTCGCCCGAAGAGGCGGCCGCGGTCGTCGAGTTGGCGCGGTCGCTGCTCGGGCGCGAGTGGTTCGAGGGCGGGGGCGGTGCCATTCAATCGACGGATGCCGCGGCATCCGTTCGCCCGCTCACGCAACGCGACCTGATCGTCGTGACGCCCTACAACGCCCAGCTCACCGTCGTGCGCGCGGCGCTCGACGCGGCCGGGCTCACCGAGGTGCCGGTCGGCACGGTCGACAAGTTCCAAGGTCAGGAGGCGGCCGTCGCGATCGTCTCGCTCGCCGCATCGTCGGCTGCGGCGGCGCCGCGAGGAGTCGAGTTCCTGCTGCTGAAGAACCGCCTCAACGTGGCGATCTCGCGCGCGAAGTGGGCGGCATACCTGCTCTACTCGCCCGGGCTGTTCGACGCCCTGCCGTACACGCCCGACGGGGTGGCGCAGCTCAGCGCGTTCGTGCGGCTCGTCGGGATGCCGTCGCTCGCTCCCGTGCACAGCTGACGGGTCGGCTCACCCGGCGAGCTTCGCCACGATGCCGTCGACCCGGCGCTGGCGGGTCTCGGGTGCCTTCGCGCCCTCGACGGCCGTGACATGGGCCTTTCTCGCGCTCGGCGAGAGCGCGTCGAACGCCGCTCGCACCCCGGCCGCCTCGAGGGCGGCGGCGAGATCGACCGGCACCTCGACGGTGCGCGGCGCCGTGTCGACCACGAGGTCGACGACGATCGGGTCGCCGCCGCCGATGCCGGTCGCAGCACGTTTGTCGGAACTGAACGAGATCATGAACTTTCCGCCCATGACGGCGACGGTGTTGCGGTACTCGAAGCCGTTCACGACCACGACAACCGGTGGTTTCTTTCCCGCGCCGAGCGCCTCGATCACCTCGGGCGGCACCTCGATGCCGGTGTTGTTGCCGATCTGGGACATCGTCGTCGTGAATCGCATGCACCGAGTCTGCCACTGCACACCGACCGGCTCGCCGGGCTCGATCGCGTGATCGGGGTCGGCGCTCGGGGCCGCGATTGGGGTCGCGGTTGGGGTCGCGGTTGGGGTCGCGGTTGGGGTCGCGGTTGGGGTCGCGGTTGTGGTTGTGGTTGCGGTTGGGGCGCAGCATTCGGGCCGGCCGCCCGCGCCCGGCCAGCCTGCCATGCCTGTGGAGAACTCCGGCCGGGTGGCTCCTGTGGAGGAGTAGTCGAGACGAAAGGGCTGATCGGATGATCTTTCGTCGTCGTTGCAATGTCGGTGGGTGGTGGCAGTGTTGTCGACATGGCAGGCATCCCCGAAGTGCTCGAGCAGGTTCGCTCGGCCCTTCACGCCGCCCTCGATCTCGACACGGCCCGTGGCCTGGGCGATGACGAGCTGCTTCTCGCGGCGGGCGCCCTCGAAGCCGTCGGCCGCCTCCTCGACGCGCACCGCGCAACCCTCGCCGGCGAGATCGCCGAACGCTCACGCATCGAGCTCGGCGCCGGGCGGCTCTCAGCCCGCAAGGGGTGCCGCTCCGCGGCCGAACTGATCGAACGCATCACGCAGGTCGCAGGGGCCGAAGCCCGCCGCCGGGTCCTCGTCGGGGCGGCGACCCGGGCGCGGGTCTCGTTCACCGGCGAGCCGATGCCCGCCGTCCACCCGCACGTTGCCGCCGCGCTGACCGCCGGCGAGGTCGGCCTCGACGCCGCGGCCACGATCATCCGCGAGCTCGGCCGCACCCGGGCCGTCGCCGACCCCGACCGGCTCGACGTCGCCGAACGCGAACTCACCGGCCAAGCCACCGGCACCGGCGACGCGGCACCCGTGCGCTGCTCGGCCGACGAACTGGCCGTGCAAGCTCGCGCCTGGGCGGTCTTCCTCGACCAAGACGGCCCAGAACCCGACGACGCACGCGCCATGCGCCGCCGCGGATTCCGCATCGGACGGGCACGCGACGGCCTCATCCCGATCTCGGGCGAACTCCTGCCCGAGGTCGCCGCGAAACTGGGCCGCCTCCTCGACGCGCACCTCTCACCCCGCTCCGGTGGCGGGTTCCTCACCGACACCGAACGCGCCGACCTCGCCGTGCAGGCCGAGACCCGCACCAGCGAACAACAACGACACGACATCCTCGCCGCGATCATCGACACCGCCGCACGCTCCGGTCAACACCCCACGATCGGCGGCGCCGCCCCCACCGTCCTCGTCAGCGTCCGCGCCACCGACCTCGAGGCCGGGCGCGGCGTCGCACACGCCGACGGCATCGACCTGCCCATCTCACTCCGCGCAGCCCGCCACATGATCTGCACCGGCGGCATCCAAACCGTCACCCTCGACGACACCGGCCGCATCACGGCCCTGGGCTCACCCGAACGCTGCTTCACCGCCCACCAACGCCGCGCCATCACCCTCCGCGACGGCGGCTGCATCATCCCCGGCTGCACCGTACCCGCCGCCTGGTGCGAAATCCACCACGTCATCCCCGACGCCCACGGCGGCCCCACCCACACCGACAACGGCGTCCTCCTGAGGCTGTCGCGTGAATCCTGGGCGACTCGGCGTGCCGAATGTGCAATGAATGCCTGATCAGACCATAATTAACTATGGTTGTGAATGTGCGTTC
>NZ_JBSHJY010000044.1:0-26493 GCF_053619715.1 Agromyces sp. NPDC055520
GCCGTTTGACCCCGGTCGAATTCGAGGTCATCATGAACACGCCAGCCGCACTGGCTGCGTGACTACAACCTGTCACCTATCCGTGCAGCAGACCCTCCTATCTTCGAGCATGGCTACGGTCGCTTGAGGGACTTCCGGGCGGTGCTGGCGTACGTGGGCCAAACTATGAACAACTCATCCTGGCTGGTCACTCGCTGGGTGGAGTGATTCTTCGAAGGATGCTCCTCGACGAATTCAATCTGGGGCCCACACCGTGGTCGCTGCTGTACTCGCCCGGCTTTAGTACAAGACTCGCGCTCTTCTCTCCAGCAACGGCAGGGTTCGGGCCGTCCGGCTTACTTGGTGTCGTGCGTGAGACCGGCTTCTGGGGTGGGATCAATGCATATCTCAGCCGATCACCCGCGTATGTTGCCCTGTCCCAGCCCGAGTCGGGGATACTTCGTGAACTTCGCGACGATACTCGCGCGGCTATCGCAGGCGATGCGTCACGCAGGTTGGCGGCATCGACGATGTGGGCGGATCCAGATCGTGTCGTGCTGGTGCAGCCGTACCCAGAGGATCTTCCCTCGATGTACATACCGGGACGCAATCACACATCGGTCTGCAAACCAGACGACGAGTATCAGACTCCCTATTCGTTCGTTGAGTGGATCTACTAATGAGCGACGTCGCGGAGCAACGCATGCGGGCGTACGAGGAGATGTTTCTCCGAGCGGCCGCGCTCGCCGAAGGTACGAATGAGGTCTCGCGGTTCAACCCAATTGAAGTCCTTTTCAAGTCGATGGCTGCGTCAGACGGCTCAGTTCTGTTCGCGCCTCTCGGTGCCGTGCTAGTCGCCGAGCTTGACGCATGGCAACGCGTGGGGGTCGAGATTGGCTACTTTCGGGGGGACCGCCGCTATTCGGCTGCCGTAGCGGAATCGGACGTGCTAAAGGTCTATTTCGAGTGGATGGCAGCTGCGCCTCTCGCGAGTGAGACTGACCCCACCGATGCGGATGAGTTTCAGTTGTTCTTGGTTCGAGTCCAGGTACCCCAGCAGTAGTTTTCGCAGGATTCCGCAGCAGAATTCACCCTCGTTTCGAGGTGTCTCGACCCGTCTGATCGGGTCCGGGACCAGAAACGGGACCAAATACTCGCGCGCATGGCTGTGCGCGGGGCTCGGGTCCCGATCTCCACGCTTTGGGGGCATCCCGTACGGATGTCCACGGACGACACCGGCGCACCTTCTGTGCATGGACATCGGCAACTCTGGCGTCGCACCGCCGGACTTCAGGACGCAAGCGGAGATCGCCGACATCATCAAAGTGCCGGAGCGGACGCTCGAGGACTGGCGCCTCAATCATGTCGGCCCGCCGTACATGAAGCTCGGCCGGCACGTCCGCTACGACCTCCTCGAAGTCGTGGCCTGGGCGAGGGAGCAGCGCCATGCCTAGACCGCGGATCCAGGCCGGCGAGATCGGCGCCGTGCAGATCACGAAGCTCGCCGGAGGCCGCTTCCGTGCCCGTGCCCGCATGCGCGACGACGCCGGCGAACTCCGACAGCTTAAGGCCACGGGAGACTCCGAAGAGGACGCGTGCGCCGAGCTTCGGCGTCTGGCGGCGTCGTTGACGTCGGGCGGTGCCGGAGCGCTCACCGGGTCGAGCACGATCGCTGAGGCAGCCGACGCCTGGTTGGTGCAGGCGAACGCTCGTGCCGACGCCGGAAGCCTCGCGCACTCGACGCTCGAGTCCTACGAGTCCGCGGTTCGGCTCGTTCTGAAGCCGATGTGCGGCGGCGTCACGCTGGATCAGCTGACGGTCGGTCGGTGCGACAGGATCATCCAGAGCATCATGCGCGAGGGCTCGCTCTCGAAGGCCCGCAAGGCCCGCGCCGTGCTCGGATTGATCTGCGGCTACGCCGTGCGGGATGACGCGATCCCGCGCAATCCCGTTCGCGACGTCCAGCGGCTGCCGATGCCGGACAAGAAGACTTCGGCGCTGACCTCCCAGCAGGTCGCGGCGGTCCGCGAGCTCATGCACGGATGGCGGGCGACTGGCGGTTCCGGTCCCCGTCCGAACTACCGGGCGCTGATCGACGGAATGGACATCATGCTCGGCACCTCGGCTCGCGTGGGGGAGTGCCTCGGTCTCCGGCGCAAAGACGTCGACATGACCACCTCCCCACCCACAGTGCTCGTCGACGGGACGATCGTGAGCACCAAGAAGCAGGGACTGCACCGAAAGGAGGCGCCCAAGCGCGCCAGGCAGCGGCGACGCATCGCCCTGCCGGCCGTCGCGGCCGCCGCCGTCCGCAACCGGTTGGTGCTCGCGGGGCCGGGGGAGGACGCGTTCCTGTTTCCGACCAAGACTGGCCGGCCGATGAGTGTGAGCAACTACGAGCGACTGCTGCGCACCTTCGTAGAAGACACAACCGAGGTTTTGACCGTGTTGGGTGTCGACGTCGACGAGTTCACGACGCACCTCTATCGACGGACGACGGCGACCTTCGTCGAGCGTGCGGCGGGCATCACGCTCGCCTCACGTCTACTCGGGCACGCAAATGAACAGATCACGCGTGCGAGCTACGTCGTCTCCGCCGTCGAAGTCGACCCCATCACGATCGACATCCTCGACGAAGTCCTCGGATCCTGACAGGAGAAGGAAGGCGCAACATGAGACCCGGACGATCGCCGCTCGAAATGGGCACACACGGCACCATCACCACCCGGGTCGTCGCCAGCGGTCAGACGTGCGCAATCGCACGACTGCGGCTGTGGGACGGAGAGCTCCACCGTGTGACCGCGACCGCCGACACCGCCTCCGCCGCTTGCGCACTGCTGAAAGAGCGGATGGCTAAGCGACTGCGATTCTCGGAGCTCGATGGCTGGCGATATCTCACGCCGGGGGCCCCCTTCGACGAACTCGTGTACGTGTGGCTCAGTGACCTCGGGTGGCTATCGGATGTCAGCGAGGCCACGCACGCCCGGTGTGAGCACATCGTTCGAACGCAGCTCGCGCCGGCCTTCGGCGACTTGACGATCGGCGAGATCACCGCGGAGCGAATCGAACAGCGCTTGGCCATTCAGAGAGCCGCATCGGAGGGGGTTGCCGCGTCCTCACGCGAGGTGATCGAGTTGCTCCTGGACTTCGCGGTCGGCGAGGGCGTGATCATCTCGAACCCGATTGGCTCCGGGGCGCGGGATGACGCGCCCTCACGTCTCGGCGACCTGGGTGCCCACAGGAAGATTGTGCGTGGACGGATCGAACTTCGCCACGAACAGCGTCGGCGTGAAGCGGGACCGGGGCGGGAGCGACTCGCGATCGAGGAGGAGATTTGAACCGGCGTCAGGGGGTCAGGGGTTCGAGTCCCCTCAGGTCCACCAAAACTCCCGGTAAAGCACCAAAACTTCACTCCCCGATCAGGGAGTTTGAATGTTTGGTAGTCGTTTACTGGACACTTCGCCAAGTCGCCACAGGGCGCTTTCGAGCCTTCTAGAGCTATCTGGAAGGTACGCGGTGGCGCCCGCGCACCTTCGCTGTATGGATACCGGTGGCACCTCAGAGTCGGGACTGGGCAACTACGTCTCGTTGGCTGAGCTGGCCGCCGAGTTGAAGGTCTCCGTTCAGACGATCTACGACCTTCGAAGCAAGGGCCGTGGGCCGCATGGGTTTCGTGTCGGCACCCAGCTAAGGTTCCGCACGGCCGAGATCGATGCGTGGGTCGAGCGCATGGAACAGGCTGACCAGCAGCGCCACGCCGGCGGTGCAGCATGAACGGCGGACGTCCACGTACCCTGATCGGCTCCTACGGGACCATCAGCGTCACCAGGCGCGGCACCTCCTACGTGGCTCTCGCGCGCATCCGCGACGCCGACGGGCGCCTGCGCAGAGTCACCGGTGCTGCTCGCACCGAATCGGCGGCGCGAGCCCGCTTGAAGGAGCGTCTCCTCGACAGACCCGGTTTTGGAGCCGGCGGCCTCCTCGACCTCAGCAGCTCCTTCCGAGACCTCGCCGACCTGTGGCTCGAGGATCTGGAGTTGCGCGAGTTGTCGGATGGGACGAAGAAGAGCTATCGCGACGATCTCCGGCTCCGCGTAAGGCCACAGTTCGAACACTTCTCGCTCGGCGAGATCACCACGGGCCGCGTGGAATGGTTCCTCAGATCAGAGAGCGCAGCGTCCTTCTCTCGCGCGCACCACTCGCGAACCGTCCTCAACCAGCTCTTCGCGTTTGCTCTCCGACATGATGCGATCCCGCGGAATCCCGTGCAGGGGACGAGCCCGTTGCGGAGGCCGAAGGGCGAGCGGCAGGCGCTGAACATCGAGCAGATCGGTGCAATCCGCGACGCCGCCAGTCGCTGGCGGACCGGTCCCGACGTCAAAGGGCCTAAGCCCGACGGTCAGGTGCGCGACATCATCGAAGTGCTCCTCGGTACCGCGCTGCGCATTGGCGAGTGCCTCGCTCTGCGCGTGTGCGATGTCGACGACGGTCCCAACGGGATGACGATTTCCGTGACAGGAACGGTCGTGTTGCGCACCGGCAGCGGCGCGGTCCGGCAGGACCACCCCAAGACCGAGCACTCCATCCGCCGCATCGCCGTCCCCGACTTCGCAGCCGCCGTGATTCGCTCACGGCTCGCCGGCATCCCGACCAGCGACCCGCAACGGACGATCTTCGCCAATCGCGCGGGCAAACCCCTCAGCCCGTTCAACGTGCGACGAACCTTCCGCGCGTTCCTCGAGATGGCGGATCTCACGGGGGAGGGGATCACCCTTCGCTGGTACCGACGAACCGGTGCGACAGTCATCGCGCGCGGGGCGAGCGCCGATGCTGCCGCCACCTTCCTCGGACACGGATCGACCGCGATCACCGAAGGCCATTACATCGAGCCCGACCGCACCGTGGATCGAGGGCCCGCAGGAATTCTCGAGCGGACCCTGCGCCGCGAGAGCCCCGATGCTTCGCTTCTTTCGAACGACGACGGCGCAGCCGAGGACTCGGCGCTCGACTTCCTCGACGACGAAGACATCGAGGCTGCGTAAGGCTTCTCGGCTTATCGATCTCGCTTGTCCGTGCCCCAGCTTGCGATCGGTCCGCCGCTGGGGCCGTGGTGGCGGAGGAACTCGGCGTGGACCCGTTCGCACGCGAGGCGGAGGGTTGTGGACCAGCCGATGAGCTCGCCGCGGAAGCTGACGCGGTAACGGAGGTTGGTGGCGCTCACACGACGCAGCTCAATGGTTCCGTAGACGCGGTCGAACGCGTCCACCCAGCTCCACGTGCCCGTCGGACCTTCCCGCGCTGCAAGAAGCGGGTGCCACCGGCTCTGTTCGGCCACAAGCGTCCTCCCTCCGGCCGAACGTGGATGAGCGTAGAACGGGTCCCAGACATCGCCGAACGGCTGGTGGGCGCGGCACACGCACCTTCCTGCCATGAGCGATCGTGAGCGCGTTGACGCTGTCCTCGAGCACGTGGCTGTGCTCGCGTTTCTGTACTACCCCGGCATCGAGGCACATGATCCGGGCTACAGCCTCGCCGAGGACGTCGAATGGTGCCTCGTACGGCTCGGTGACGTGTCCGACGGTGAGCGCGAACGGATGAGCGGGCTCTTCGCGCGAGCGATTACCGACCCGACGGCGACGCGTGAGGAGCTGTTCACGGCTCTCGCGGAGTTCGACGGCGTGCTCACGGCGGATGGCCATGAGTGACGCGCAATCGCGCGATGACGAGCGAGCAGCGCGCCTCGCCGCTCAGCGTCAGGCTTGGAACGACGCCCACCCGACGTACTACGCCGAGTACCGTGACCGGAACCGTGAGGAAATCCGCCGCAAGAACCGCGAGTACATGCGCGATCAGGCTCAGCGCGAGCGCGACGCGAAGGAGCGGCGCCAGAAGGGGGTCGAGCGCGCGAAGGCGTGGGCGAAGGAGCACCCAGAGGAGCGTCAGCAAGCACGTGAACGGTACAAGCAGAAGCATCCTGGGGCGTACAAGCAGGCTCAGCGTGACTACTACTACCGGAACCGTGACTCGATTGCGGAGCGCCGGCGTGCTCGGGAGGCTGCTGACCCGGACAAGGCGAACGAGGCTCGTCGGCGCGCGGTCGACCGTGCCCGGGAGGTCGGCCGCGATTCGACTTGGTCGCCCACTCCAGATCAGCGGGCGACGTATCGCGAACGCGAAAACGAAGCGAGGCGCCAGGCACGTCGTCGCGCGCGGGCCGGGCTTCCAGAACGCCAGTTGCACCGCGTGCACGCGCCGGAGCGGCGCCACAACGACGCCGTGGCCGACGCCTTCTTCGCGCGGAAACGTACGGGTGAGGACGTCGCTCGTATCCGTGCTCAGGACCAGCCGACTCCTCCCGGCCTGGTCCAGGCTCTTCAGGAGCGTTCGGAGAACCGTCGTGTGGTGCGCGAGATCCTCGCGATCGCCGACGAGTACTTCGCCGAGCATGAGGTCGAGTTGCGGGCGCGGGTCGCTGAGGTCTCGCGCGCGCGTTTCCGGGGCGGGATGCTGCCCCTCGACGTGTACACGGAGCCGCGCCGTCACGCGCTTGAGTTCGCGAGTCGTGGCTACCGCCGTGCAAGCGTCGCGTCCCCGACATCGTCGCTGACGGTCTTCCGCTGGCTGACGACGGATCGGGCCAGTCGCGGGCCCGATCTTTCGCTCTGATCGATCCCTATGCGGGCATTGCGCGCAACCGGGGCCGTTGCGCGCTGTCGGTGTGGATGATCGATCCGATCCGAAGCGGAGGAAGCCTGTCAGACTGACGCGATGACGGTGGGACTGACCGCGCGGACTGGCGCTCGGATGCTTCTCGGCGGGTTTCTCGTCTACATGGGGCTTGCGCACCTGTTCTGGGCGAGGCGAGGCTTCCAGATCGCCGTCCCGGACTGGGCCACTCGTCCATCTGGCCTCGACAAGGACGCGATCGTCGTGGCCTCAGGCGTTGTCGAGATCATGCTCGGCGGGGCGCTGATCGCACTTCCGCGTGAGCGGCGCACCGTCGGGGCGCTGACGGCGGCGTTCTTCGTCGCGGTGTTCCCGGGAAACGTGCACCATTGGCGAACAGGACGCTCGGCGCCGCTGCTGCGCACTGATCGGGCCCGTTTCAACAGGCTGTTCTCCAGCCGATCCTCATCGGGTGGGCGCTGTGGTCCGCGGGGCCATGGTCGCAAGCGACGACTGCGGCGCTACGTCCGCGCGGGCCCAGGCGCAGGCGAAGCTGACCAACACCACCACGTCGTCACGATCCGCAAACGAGCATTGCGCACTAAGGGGACCGTGACGGGGTTGCGCGATGGAGGGTGTCTGCTCGCTCGGAGTCGGTCAGACGTTCGCGGGGTCGGGTGCGGGCGCGAAGAATTCGCGGAGAGCCTGGGGGTCCCAGCAGTAGTTGCGGACGGCGCTGACTCGTCCGTCGGCGATGGTGACGAGTTGGATGTACTCGTTTGTGAGGGGACGCCCGTCGCGGGTTCCGGAGGTCGCGGCCACGATCGCGACGCGGTGATCGCTGGCGAGCATGTCGACGATCTCGAGCCGGTAGTCCTCGACGACGGGCTCGCCTTCGAAGAGGTGGGCGATCACGTCGTCCGGGCCGGTGTACGCGCCCCCGTCGCCTTGATAAGCCGGCTCCCGCCACTCCACGTCAGCAGAGAGGCGGTCACGGACACCGTCGATGTCACCCTGCATGAATGCCCCGTACAGCTGCTGCACGATTTCGATGTTCGACGCCATGTCTCCTCCTCAGGTAAACTTAACGATGTTAGGTTGTCGTTCATGGATGATCCTGTCAAGAGCGCCGACCGCAGTCCGCGGGCCAAGCGAGAGTGGCATCGCGGGATCACTCGCGACAGCGTGGCGAACGCCGCCGTTGCGCTGCTCGATCGCGAGGGACGCAAGGCTCTGACGATGCGCAGGCTGGCACAGGACCTCGATGTGACAGCTGCGTCCCTCTACTTCCACGTCGCGGGCAAGGACGACCTGATCGAACTGGTCGTCGAACGCGTTCTCGACGGGGTGCGGTTACCGCCGTCTCCGGACCTGGTGGCCGCATTCGTCGCGTACCGGCGGGCGCTGCTCGACCACTCAGAGGCCGCCTTGCTCATCCTGGAGTTTCCACGACTCACCCAGGCGAGCGCGCGTCTCACCGAGAGATCTCTCACGTTGCTCACGGACAGTGGGATGCCGCTGAGGGAGGCGACCGACCGGCACGTCACCGCGGTCGCCTACATGCTCGGATGGGTGTTGCAAGAACTCATGCCGCGGAAGATCGCGCCGGGGCTTGCCATCGACTCGCCCCTCGTCAGGGAGGCGATGTCCGACCTCGGACGACGAGAAACGGAAGACCGATTCGTCATCGGACTGCGCCTCATCCTCGGAACCTGAACGGTTCCGCCAGACGACTATGAGCCGCGGTGACTGACATACCCAGGCGAGCCTCCGGCCGGGATCCCCATCCGGGCAATGCCCGAAGCGGAGCGCCACGAGCGCGGCAGCGTCGCGCGCTTGCATCCATTGCTGACCTCGCCGGGTAATGGGAGACTGTGCGCACTGTCTGGGAGGAACGTGATGTCGCCCTGGTATGAGTCAGTTCAGGAAACGCTTAATCAATTGACGTTTCCTCAGACCGGCTATCCGAACCTCTACCTGAATCAGAAGCGCCTCGGGGATCGGTTCCTCGGCAAGCTAGGTGCGATCGATACCTTCAGCAAGTCCGTAGAGACGACTGGCGGAGCCAATGCCAAGCTCAAGGCGGTGGTTGCCGAGGCCACCCTTGAGTCTGCCCGTGGCAGGCACGCCACGATCAACTGGAACCTTTCCGACTCGCTCGCCCAGGCGCTAGTACTCCGGGCCTATCTTGAATCTGCCGGCGAGTTACGCACGGAGCCCCGTGCGGCCATGATGATGGACTTCGTTCTCGTGGGTGGCCCCGGTGGACTGGTTCATCCGGACTTCGTGCCGGACCACGCCAATTGGCCTCGGAACGACTTATCCGTCAAGGCCGCCTCAGAGGTCGCTGACGAGGTGCAAAAGCAGGTGAGACTGGGCACGAGTCCAGATCATGCACCCGCATATTGGGTATCGTTTGCGCACGCCGCGGGCGGCACGGTCGTCAGCACGCTTGGCACGGGATCTGTTATCCAAACGGAGGTGCGGCAATGGGCCTGGAGCGGCGGCAAGTACTGCATCTTCGGTCAGAAGGTTCGAGATTGGGACTCGTGGACACTGGTGTCGCCGCTTCACGTCTGGATCGAGCCGCCAGGCAGAAGTCGCGCCTGACCGACCCAGCAGCCCACCACCAAGTGCAACCATCGGATCCATAAACGGGCAAGGCCTGGTGGAGGTACATTGCGTACGGCTGTGAGCCCGCTCCGTTGCCACCCCCTGTGTGCGGCACCGCCAGAGTCGGGAATCCCCTCGAGTTCTGGTGGGTCGGGGTGTGTGGATGCGGAGGTCGGCATCGGGCGTGGTGGGCGGGTCGTGGCTGATGATCGCGACGACGAGCGAGTGATCGCTCAGTCTCGGATCTGCTCGCGCATGGGGTCATACTCGACGGTGGTGCCGTGTGCGCCTGGTCCGGTCATGTGTGGTCGAACTGCTTGGGCCAGCCGCGGCCTCGACATCGTGGCGTGGGCCAGGGAGCGGGGCCATGCATAGACCACGGATCCGGCCGGCGAGATCGGCGCTGTTCAGATCACGAAGCTTGCGGGAGGTCGATTCCATGCTCGTGCCCGCATGTACGACGACGCCGGCGAGCTCCGCCAGCTGGAGGTCACGGGCGGCAGCGAAGAGGACGCTCGTCCCGCGCTCCAGCGTGCGGCGACCTCGCTGGCGTCCGACGGTGCCGGTGGCCAAGACCGATGAGGAAGCGTCAGCAATGCGGCATCCCGCTCGCGCGTCAACGCAACTGCGGTGGACGAGCGTAGCCATCGGGGCCCTACTATGTCGACGTGAGCCCGACCGGTCTCAGTAGCGCTCACCCTCCGGCTACGGTCCGACGCATCGTTCTCGGCACGCTCGGTTGGCCATGGCATCGCCCGCGAGTCCGGTCATCCGCTGACGAAACTCAGAAGCGGTCGAGGGCGTCCAGGCATAGGAGGATCTCGCGTTCGAGGGCTTCGGGCGTGGCCTCGTCGAGGGCGCCCTGGCATGCGACTTCGAGGGACGCGAACACTGCGGCGACACCGGCATGCGTCGGGCGATCGTCGCGTGCGAGGCCGCGTTCCACCGCGACGGCCCTTGCCAGCTCCGCTGTCAGCGTGTCCATCGCCGAGGCCATCGCCGCGCGCAGGGCCGGCTCACGGTAGATGAGTCTCAGCCTGCGGAATGAGTCTGCCCACTGCTGTGGGGTGACTTCGGGTGACTGTCGCAGTCCGCGCACTGCGAGTCGGGTCGCCTCGCGCAGGTCGCGGTCAGCTGCGAGGCGCGCGATCTGGGCTCCGGCCATCTCGTCGAGCTCGTCGAGCAGCACGAGGCGCTCTTTCGTTCCGAAGTGGCGGTAAATTGTGCGCTCGGCGACCTCCGCCCCCCGTGCGATGTCGGCCACCGACACTCGGTCGTATCCGCGCTGCTCGAACAGGTCGAGCGCGATCGACTGCACGCGACGCATTGTCTCCCGTCGCGTACGCTCCCGCAGATCCACTGGCCCTCCTTGCCCTCGGATGGTGCCCAGGGTACAGTCACTGCCAAGTGGCAGTCACTGACATTTGGAGGATGGGTGTCCGATCAGCCGATCATCGAGGTCGCGGGCCTCGTCAAGCGCTTCGGCTCCGTCACGGCGCTTGACGGACTCGATCTCACCGTCACTGGGGGCGAGGTGCTCGGGTTCCTCGGCCCGAACGGTGCCGGGAAGTCGACGACGATCCGCATCCTCTTGGGACTTATGCGCCGCTCGGCCGGGCGAGCGAAGCTGTTCGGCCGCGACCCGTGGCGGCACGCCGTCGCGCTTCACCGGCGCCTCTCCTACGTGCCCGGTGACGTCGCGCTGTGGCCGCAGCTGACCGGCGGTCAGTGCATCGACCTGCTCGGGTCCTCCGGCGCTCCGCTGGATGAAAAGCGCCGCGACGACCTCGTCCAGCGGTTCGACCTCGACCCTTCCAAGCGCATCCGCGACCTCTCCAAGGGGAACCGCCAGAAGGTCGCGCTGGTCGCCGCGCTCGCCGCCGAGGCCGATCTGCTCGTCCTCGACGAGCCGACCTCGGGACTGGACCCCCTCATGGAGGAGGTCTTCCGGCAATGCGTGCGAGAGAGAGCGGATGCCGGCGCCTCTGTGCTGCTGTCGAGCCACATCCTCAGCGAGGTGGACGCGCTGTGCGAGAACGTGACGATCATCCGCCATGGCCGTGTCGTGCAGTCAGGGAGCGTCGCCGAGCTGCGGCGCTTGTCCCGGACGACCGTGCATGCCGTCACGCGCGCGCCCGTGGCGCTCTCGTCCGACGCCGCCGTGGCCGATCTGGCGATCTCGCCGACTATCGACGGCGGCACGGACCTCTCGTTCTCGATCGATCCGGCCGCGCTCGACCGTGTGCTGCCCGCGATCCTTGCCGCTGGCACGTCGGCGCTCACGGTGCGACCCCCCAGCCTCGACGAGCTGTTCCTCGACGCGTATGAGTCGGCCGGATGAGCGCGCGACGCGGCTTCACCGCCGTCCTGCGCACCCAGCTGCGCACGGGGTGGCTGGCGCCCGCAGTCTGGGTGGTCGCGCTCGTCGGCGGCTACCTCGCAACAGTCGCTGCGATTGACGGCCTCTACGGCACCCCGGAGCAGCTGGCCACCTACAACGAGACCGTCGCCTCCGACCCGGCGCTGGCCGCCATCAACGGCACCCCCTACGGCGCAGACACGCTCGGTGGTGTCGTCTCGAACGAGTTCGGCTTCATAGCGGCGATCGCCGTCCCGCTGATGGGTCTGCTCCTGGTCGTGCGGCAGACGCGCGCGCAGGAGGAACAGGGGATGCTGGAGCTGCTGCGCTCGCGCGGCGTCGGCATCCGCGCGCCCTGGACGGCCGCACTCCTCACGACGACGATCGCGCTGTTGCTCGTGGGCACGGGCATGACGGTCACGCTCGTCTCATACGGGGAGGATCTCGGTGGAGCCGCGACCTACGGCGGATCCATGGCAGCGCTGGGTCTGGTCTTCGCGGGCATCGCCGCCTTCGCCGGGCAGCTCTTCCGACGTGCGGCCGGCGTCGTGTCGGTCGGCATCGTGGTCCTCGGCATCTCGTATGTCACCCGAGCGATCGGCGATGTCCGCGACAACGGCTGGAAGTGGCTTTCGCCGCTCGCCTGGCAGCAGGAGACGCGCCCCTTCACCGACGATCTGCGGCTGTGGCCACTGCTGTTGTCTGTCGTCGTCGCCATGGCGCTCGCCGCGGCAGGCCTCGCGCTCGTCTCGCAGCGCGATCTCGGCGCAGCGTTGTTCGCCTCGCGCCGCGGCCCGGCGCGAGGCGGCGTCCTGCTGCGCACGCCGCTCGGCGTGGCCGCGTGGATGCAGGTACCGGCAGCTGTCGGCTGGATCGTGGGCGCGTTCGTGATCGGGGTCGTCTTCGGCGCGTTCACCGACGACATCTCCGATGCCATCGCCGCGAATCCGGCCATGGCCGAGTTCTTCCCCGACCCGGGCGACGCGAACAGCTCGTACATAGCCCTGTCGTTGACGCTGCTGGCCCTCATGGCGATCGGGGTCGTCGGCCAGACCCTGTCGCGTATCCGCGCCGAAGAGTCGGGGGGAGCGCTCGAGCCGGTCCTCGCCCGGTCCGTGTCGCGCGTGGGGTGGAGCTCGGCACAGTTCGGCACCGGTATGGTCGCCGCCCTGCTGACCCTCGTCGCCGGCGGCGCCGGCCTCGAGCTCACGGCGGGCCCCGCTGTCGACGGGATCCTCGCCGCCACCCTCGCCTATCTGCCCGCCGTCCTCGTGATCGTGGGGATCGCCTGCGTGCTGTTCGGCTTCCTGCCGCGCTGGGTCGCTGCGGTATGGTTCGTGCTCGGCTACGTCGCGTTCGTCGCCTTCCTCGGCGGCACGGTCGATCTTCCGGAATGGGCGCTGAACTTGTCACCGCTGCACGCAGTGGGCGATGTCCCGCTCGATGACGTCTCGGGGACCGCGGAATGGATGTTGCTCGCCGTCTTCATCGTGCTCACGGTCGCCGGCCTTATGGGTTTCCGCCGGCGCGACGTGCCGAAGTAGCTCGAGATCGGATGAGGAAGGCGCGCGATGGCGCGTGGCACCGGGACGGCGGGGTGTGGTGGGGTGTCCACCCTTCAGGTCTGGTGAATTCCACGATCGGCGTCACGGCGTCGCCGCTCAGGCTCGTAAGCGCGGGTCCGAGGAGGCGCCACGCGAACGGATGTCGCCGCGAGTATTCTCGAAGAACCGCTGCGGAGCCGCCCGCATCGAGCAGCTGCACCTTCGCGAGCACACGGTGGGCAGTTCCCGTGCTCAGATAGGCGACACCGTTCGCCCTCAGATTGCGGTACCACTGGGCGCGATGACCGAACCCGGAGGCCACGCGTACGACATTCGGCTTCCGGTCCACGACCTCCACCACGACGAACCGTGGCTGGTGGGATGCGCGCCCGAGATGCTCGATCATGAGTAACCGATGGCCAAGCAGCCAACCCCAACCCGCTCGGTACAGCGGGATCGGCGCGCGCATGAGCCATCGCATGCGCAGAATGCGTTCGGCCACTGACGGATGCTCAGCCATCGACCCTCCTCGCCGAAAGTTCCGAAAATAGGCTAGCGACTCAGAGCGGCCGCCAGCCGCCCGAGCTGCCCGGAGTCGTCCGCGGTCTTGTCGAGCCACGATGTTACGCGGGAACACGCGTGGATCCGCCATGCAATACACGGATCTGTCTGCGCACGACGCCGAGGGCGTCCCTCGGGAGGCTCTCGGTGCGGCGCGGGATGGCGTGCACGATCTCGCGCGCGCTGCACTCGATCTTCGGTTCCACTGTGGTGAGTGAGGGCACCATCACCTTTGCGAGGACGGAGTTGTCGACGCCGATCACGCCTGAACTCTTTCGGCACGGCCCGCCCTGCCGCGATCGCTGCGTAAGCGCGCGTATGGCCGCCTCATCGTTGTAGGCCGCGATTCCGACGTACCCGAGCGGCAACGCGTTCGTCTTCACCGTGAACGCGTTCGAAGGTGATGGGCAACACTCGGTGGATGGGGATGTCGGGAGCTCGGCCCGAGCCGACTGAGCGGATCCACAAACGCGCACTGCACGCTGTGCGGGCCGCAACGGGCGTCGGCGATCCGGCAACGGACGCGAGATGTCGGGTCTGGTGCAGCGCGGTGATACCTGTCATCATTTGGGAAAAGTTGACGTCATGGCTGGGATGGACGTCTTGGAGCGGGCGCGGTCCGCCTTGGGGGAAGGGGTGCGCCATGCGCACTTCGTACGGTTCGTCCACGTTGCGTTCGATCGAACGAGCAGATCGGAACGAGTTGCCGACGCCGCGTCGACGTCGACGTCGAAGCCTAATGGCCGTGGCGGTGGCGACGGGTGTCGTGTTCTGCACGTACGGGGTGATCGCGCCGGCGGCTTTCGCGGGCGACGCCAGCGGGTTCAGCGACGACGATGACAGCGTGGCGAACCTCGACTACTGGATGAGCGCACTTCCAGACGATGTGAAGCTCAGCGAGCTGTCCATCCCTGGGACCCATGACTCCGCTACGTCGACGGTGACGCTCAACTTTCACTTCGCGGAGACGCAGACGATGACGCTGCGGGAGCAGCTGGACTCCGGCATCCGCGAACTCGACATCCGTGCGGCATTGCGTGTGAATGACAACACGGACGCCGCCGACGACTACTTCACGATTCATCACAATGACTTCGACATCAAGGAGCCGGGCACGGACCGGGATATGACAGGCGACGATGTCATGACCGCCGTGTGCGGCTTCCTTTCCGACAACCCCCGCGAGACGGTGCTGGTTCAGTGGGGCGACCTCGATCTGGTGGACGACGAGTGGGACGAGGTGGATCCTGACAGCGATCTCACGGAGGATGACCGCAACGCGCTGGTCGACTCGACCTATTCGGCCGCGCTGCGGTTGCAGATCGAGCGCTTCGAGGACGAGGACTGCGTGTGGGACCAGGGCGGCAGCACCACCGTTCCGACGCTCGGTCAGGTGCGGGGCAAGCTCGTCCTGATCCCGCAGGCGATGGGCAAGGGCGGCTGGGGAGGATCAGCCGATCTCGACGAGTTCGGTCTCTGGTCCGCGCTCTTCTCGGGTGGAAGGGCACCGGTCGGCGGCGATGCCGTCGACACCCTCTACAACATCCCCGCGTACACAGAGAAGCTGGTCGAGAACATCAAGGTTGCAGATGCCGATACCGACAAGGAACACATCTATGTCACGGGTCTGAACGCGAACACCGGTGCCAAGCCGATCAGCTTCGCGAGAGGGGTGGATGGGATCGGGGCGATCGGCTATGAGGGTCAGGGGATCAACGAGCTGATGGTGGAATGGATGCTGGGGCTTCGGAACATCGACGGTGATCGCGGGCTTTCGGTGTCCAAGCTGGGGATCGTCGCGATGGATTATCCCGGGGCTTCGCTGATCGAGACGATCATCGCGCACAACTACCCCCTGATCTCCGACATCGGGATACTCCAGTCAATGGCGAGCGAGGCGTTCGTGTGGTGGGGCATCCAGATCAACAACGAGGTCGACGAGATCTCTCCTGACGACGCTGACGCGGCCAAGCGTTGGGAGGCGATGCAGAAGATCCTGACGCACTTCCTGCCGAGCTATCCCATGATCGGGTGGGTGCTGCATGATCGCGATAGGCAGATCTCGTGGGACACCGGTGGCGACGGTCTCTACCTTGATTCGAATTGGGACGAGGACTTCCGCTACATGTTCTTGTCGACGCACGGCCGCCCCGGGAACGCGGCGGGCAACAACAAGGCGATCGTCAAGGACCTCCTCACGCAACTCTCGGGCGCGAATGCGGCCGCGCGCAGCCACTACCTTCAGAAGGAGATATCGCTGATCTATCCGGGCCGCACAGTCGCGGTCCTGGTCAAGCAGTCGCCTGGCGGCTACGACAACTGGATGTACACCTCTCCGGAGACGGCACGATACGACCAGGACGGCTTCTTCCACGTCGTCTGGGTGTACGACGCGCCTGCTCCCCCCGTACTCGAACTGGGCGGACCGTATGACGTCAACGAGGGCGACACGATCACCCTGCGGGCCGGCGCTTCCACAGACCCGGACGGCCGTCCCATCACGTACTGCTGGGTCTCCTCGGGAAGCGAGTGCAGCAGGGGCCCGACATTCGATGTTCGGTTCGTCGACGACAGCACAGCGACCTGGACGGTATATGCGAACAACGGCGTGGCGCAGACCTCGCAAACCGTGACGGTGAGGTTCCACAACGTCGCTCCGACCGTGACCGATGTCCGAATCGCCTCGGCCAGGGTGGAGAACGGAACCGCGATCCTGCGGGGAACACTGATCGATCCGGGGACCGGCGACTCACACACGCTCGTGGTCGACTGGGGAGACGGCCAGCAGTCGCAGGCCGAGATTCCTGCGCGTCCTGTCGGTGCTGCGGCTTTCGCTCCGCTGCCCGAACTTCGGCACCTCTACCTCGACGACGGCCCAAGTGGAACTCCCTCCTACACGTACCCGGTCCACGTGACGGTCACCGACGACGACGGCGGCATTGGGGAGGCCGACGCCGACGCCCGGGTCGACAACGTCGCCCCGACGGTTTCGGACCTGTCGGTGACGCCGGCGGTGGACGAGAACGGTCTCGCCACCGTCACCGGCACTCTTCACGACATCGGTTCGCTTGACACCCATACGGTGACCGTCGACTGGGGAGACGGGCATCAATCGCACGCGGATATGCCCGCTCGTCCTGGAGGTCCGACCTTCGGGCCTCTGCCGAACCTGACCCATCAGTACCTCGACGATCCGGCCGGCACCTCCTCAGATGAGTACACGGTGACCGTGAACGTCACCGACGATGACGGCGGCGAATGGGAAGACACCGCGCCCGTCCGGGTCGACAACATCGCGCCGACAGTATCGGACCTGTCCGTGACACCCGTCGACGAGGACGGGGTCGCCACCCTCACCGGTACCCTCAGCGACCCCGGAACGCTCGACACCCACACCCTGACCGTCGACTGGGGCGACGGATCGGATCCGGAGGGCCACGACCTGGATGCGGGTGAGGGACTCCCCGACCTGACGCACCAGTACCTCGACGACCCGAGCGGAACGACAGACACCTACATGGTCCACGTGAACGTGAGCGATGACGACGGCGGCGAATCGGAAGACACCACTGCCCCCGCCGAGGTGAACAACGTCGCGCCGACGGTCACCGACCTCGCGGTGACACCGGTCGACGAGAACGGGGTCGCGACCCTCACCGGCACCCTCGCGGATCCCGGAACCCTCGACACCCACACCGTGACCGTCGACTGGGGCGACGGGACGGGCCCGGAAGACCATCAACTGGATGCAGGCAAGGGACTCCCGGAGCTGACCCACCGCTACCTCGACGACGACCCCACCGCAACCCCCACCGATGAGTACACCGTCACGGTGACGGTGACCGACGACGACGGCGGCGAAGGGGAAGGCACCGCCACCGCCCGGGTGGACAACGTCGCCCCGGCGGTGCGGGACCTCGCAGTGACACCCGTCGCAGAGAACGGAGTCGCCACCCTCACCGGGACCCTCAGCGATCCCGGAACCCTCGACACGCACACCGTGACCGTCGACTGGGGCGACGGATCGGAGTCGGAAACCCACCAGCTGGTCGCGGGTGAAGGTCTCCCGGAGCTCGCACACCGGTACCTCGACGACAACCCAACGGGAACCCCCACCGACCAGTACACCGTGACCGTGACCGTGACAGATGACGACGGAGGCGCCTGGGAGGACGCCGTGACCGTCCAAGTCGACAATGTCGCACCGGTCGCGACCTTCGGGACGATCCGCGACAGCTCCGGCTACACGGTCGGGGCGGCCCCGCCGAGCGACCTCGATGTGGCTCTGCTGGGCCTGGAAATCGACGCCATCGCGACATTCGCCGACCCGGGAACGCAGGACACACACACCAGCAGCATCGACTGGGGCGATGGGACGGTGAATCCCACCCAAGGCAGCAGCCCCATCTCAGCAAGCCACCGCTACCTCACGACCGGTGAGCGAACCGTGACGTTCACCGTCACCGACGATGACACCGGCGTCGGCTCAGCCGCGGCATCCATCACCGTTGTCGACGCCGCGGACGCGACCCGCATCCTCGCGGCGCATCTGCAGGGCATCATCGACGACCCCACCGCCCCGCCGGCGACCCGTGATGCTGCGGCATCCGCGCTGATTGTCCTGGTCGGGAAGAACCCCGCCAAGACAGGAGGCGCGCTCGCCGACCTCAGCGCCGGCGCGAAGAACAGCTTCTTCGTCAAGCTCAGGACCGCGGCCGCCACGCTCGAGGGCGCGGCACTGCACCGCGAAGCGAACCTGGTCGCACTCATCGCGAAGTCCGTGATCGTGCTCGAGATCGACCAGTCCGCCGCACATGCGACCACCGACCGCCAGACACGGGCCGTCGCAGGCGCCAGAGCGGATGTGGCTGCGGGCGACGCCGCGACGACAGCCGTCGACGCGATCGAGCACTACCGGACCGCGCTCATCCACCTCCGGCCCGCACGATGACGAGAAGGCCGAGCACGGCTCAAGGTCACCGTGCGCGTCGCCCCGCCGGATCTGGGTGACCGGGGCCTCGTCGCTGACCGCCCACGCGGACAGAGTCGCCGTCTCCTCAACTTCCGCATGCTCCTCATCGTCTCGGGGGTCCCGAGCCTCAACCAGACCCGGGGCGCAACACGGCGGGCCGTGGAGGACGCCCACGCCTGGGAAGAGACCAGTCTGTTCGTCGACGCCGACGCAGTTGGACGCCGACTATCGAGTGAGCGAACAGTTGCGCGGCCTGTGAACTGACAGCTACAGCGGCCCGAGCGACGGTCGACTAGCGGGCGCGGCCGGGCGGTAACTCCATACGATCGCGGGCCGCCATTCGAGAGACTCCGTCGCATGGACGCATTGAACGTATGAGTGGCACGCACACTTTCGCAATCAGCGGTGGCCTTGCGTGCGGCGGTTGCGAACCACTGCCGCCCCCAATGGCGACATCGCAGTGGTCGGACTTCAGCTGGACTGGCTGCCTGCAGCGGCTATGTACGCGTCTTCCACCGCTCGGCGGCGCGCGACGTCCTCGACGACGAAGGTGCGGAAGTCGACTGCTCTATCTTGGATCGACGCTTCGGCGATCGTGGGCGCGGGGTCTTCTCCGGGCCAGGCGGTTTGTCGGGTGGCGCGGTCGCGGTCGAGGCGAGCCCCGCAGGCGGCGACCCAGTCGTGCAGTCGTGCGCGCGCCTCGGCGAAATCCTGGTGCCATCCGAGTGGGGCGGAGCCGTTCTGCTGCTCGTCGTAGGCGCACAGCCAGTGGAGGTGGAGGGCGGAAAGTTCCCAGACGAGCTCCGGGTGTCGGTGCCAGAGGGGCGGGAGGATTGAGGGCCCGAGGCCGTAGGTGCGGCGCAGCCAGTTCACCCATCGGTCGAGTTCAACCCACTCGAACGCGGCCTGGTCTGAGGTGAGAATGTTCCAGTTCACCGGACGCGGAACCGAGGGAAGACCTTCTGGCTCGCCATCCGGCGCGTCGGCAGGCGGCGGGTCGAACTGGTAGCCGGGGATGTGGAGCGGCTCGTCGGCAGGCATCGGTTGGAACCTCAGAGGGCGACGGGCCGGACTGCGGGCTTCGAAGCCGACGGTGTCGCCGGCGTCAGCGGCGGGACGGTGCGCCGGCGTTGCAGGGTGTAGTTCGTCCGAGCGGAATCGTGACCGAGGCGCTTCGCGACGAACTCTTCAACCTCGACCGTCTCTCCGTCGCGCTGCCGTGGCGACGTGTGGGTGTATCCCTCGGCGATGAAGGCGTCGCCCTTGTTGAACATGGCGTAGGCGCGTTCGGCGTTGCGGCGGAACATCACGAGGTCGTGATAGGTCGTCTCGGTCTGGGTGAAGGTGCCGTCGTCATTGCGTTCGAAGTGTTCCTGGCCGATGCGCACCCAGAATCGGGCCTCGCCCTTCGCGTTGAAAGCGAGCTGGGGCTCCGATGCGAGGAAGCCGGAGAGTGATTGTTGGGTCTGGATCGTCATCGCATGCTCCTACGAAGCGGCCGCGGTTCGGCCATCACCAATTAGGTGCGTCGGCTCTCCCCGCCGAAGCTGTTCTTCGACTCGGGCCCGGTCGTCACGGAGCGTGGCGCTGTCGGGTCGCGCGGTCCACTCCCGCAACTGCGTGACGATCGGCGGCGCCGCCCTCAGCATGAGCAGAGCGGTGCCGTACGGGAGGGTCCGGATCACGTCCGGCGGCATGATCGGCACTCGGCGGGTCGACCGCTGGTTGGAGCGCAGTCCGCGTTCGCCGACGGTGATCGAGTCGGTGACCTCGTCGCGGTCGCCGATCAAGGTGGAGATATCTTGGAGGTCGCGCGATCCGGATGCGCCGCCGAGCACGATCTTGGCGATGCTCGCGTCCCAGATTGCCGTTGCAGCGTTGTCGCCCCATCGTTGCCGGGCCTGTGCGAGCGATTGGAGCACCGGCATGGTGGTGATTCCGGTGCCTCCGCCTTCCGCCATCAACACCGGCAATGACGGCAGCGGGGCGAGGTTCCCGATCTCATCGAGCGCGAGGAGGAGGGGTGGGTCGAGGCGTGCGCCGGGGGCGCGTGCGGCGACGCGTCGAGCGGTTTCGACGAGGTCTTCGACGAGCGCGGCGACGAGGGATGACGAGGCGCCGGCGCCTGCGCCGGTGGCCAGGAGGTAGAGGGTGCCGTTGTGGCGGAGGAAGGCCTCGGGGTCGAAGTGCTCGTCTTCGCCGGGGCTGACGGCATCCAGGACGCGTGGGTCGGCCAGGGCTGAGAGTGCGAGCGATACGCCTTGCCAGATGGAGTCCCGCGTTCGCGGGTCGGCGTCGATCATCGCCTCGAGTGACTCGGCCCAGCCGGTTGCGGCGCCTGGGGTCGTGGTGAGGATCGCCACCGCATCCTGTGCCGCGGCCGGATCGAGGGTCCACCGGTACAACTCAGCGGGGGACCGGCCGTCGAGTGCAGCCGCGTGGAGGAGCGCCTGGAGCGCGGTCCGTGTCTTTCCCTCCCAGAAGCCGCCGTTCTCGACTCCCACGCTCGACAGACCGGTGCCGGCCGCGAGTCCCGCGGCCCGGATCATCGCGGTGAGAGGGATCTCGCACCCGCGTACCGGTGACCACCGCAGGCCGGCCGGGACGCCCGGCGCGAGTTGCTGTGGGTCGAACACCGCGACGGGGCCGCGTCGCATTCGTGCGCGAAGGGTCGCGGTGAGGTTGTCGGGCCGGGTGGAGGTGGTCACGACTGAGCCGGGGGCGTCGAGGATCGAGTTGATGACGATGTGTGCGCCCTTGCCTGACCGGGGTGGGCCGATCACCAGGATGGAGTCCTCGACCGAGGTCCACACTTTCGTGCCGCGTGCCAGTCCGACGAGGTATCCGACGTCGCTGGGCTGGGGTTTGGTGACGGATGCTCGCAGGTGCGTTGCTCTCGACAGCAGTGCGCGGTCCGAGGCTGCGCGGCGGACGTCAGCTGATGTCGCGATCCCGGCGATGCGGTGGGGATCCGTGCGGGTGTGGTGCGTGAGGTTGCGGATGAGTCGCCAGATCCACCAGGCGGCTGTCGCGATCAGCGCGACGAGCACGGTGACGGCTGCCCAATAGGCGATGGGGTTGAGTCCCCCGGAGCCGAGGGCAGCACCAGGGTCGCCGGGTGAGCCGAAGACGCCGATTCCGGCTGCGAGACCACCCGTCGGCTGATCCGCTCCCGTGACGAACGCGGCGACATTGCCGGCCACACGGAGGACGCCTGCGATCGCGACGATTCCACCGAGGGCGAGCAGGGCGAGGTTGGTCAGTGCGTCGTGCCCGGTGACATCGAGGCCGTTGTTGGCGGTCATGTCAGTCCCGCGATCACGCAGGTGCCGGAGATCCGCCCGATGAGGGCGACTTCGCCGTCGGCACTGACCCGGCAGATGCCCGGTTCCAGCAGTGCTCGCGCGGAGCCGGCCGCGGATGCCTTGGTGTGTCGCACGATGATCGCGACGGCGACGTCCTCTCCAGGGATGAATCCGTCCTCGCCGAACACGACACGCGGCGGCGCAACGAACGGTGCAGCATCGATGAGACCTTCGGCGACGGGCGTCCCGACCACCTCATCCCGACGCGGCGGCTCCGCGGACGGGTCAAGTGCCCTCTGTAGGGGCCTGGTGACGAGGTCAGTGAAGATGGTGCCGTCTGATTCGTAGACGAGGACCCGCACCGGTGAGCCGCGGTCCTCGAGCACTGAGTCGATGACGGTCGCGAAGGAGGACCGCACCCAGGGTGGTCCGAATCGAGGTGGCTCGTACGGCGTCCCGTCGACGGCGACGGTCATCGTGCCGTCGGCGGCGACTGTCATTGCGATCACGGGCAGAACTGGCGGTACGGCGGTCGCTTGTTGCGGAAGAGCAAGCCAACCGCTTCGCGTCCGAGTTCCTCATGCCTGCCGAGGAGATCGCCTCCTTCCTCCCGACATCGACGGCGGGGCGGGCGTGGTCTCAACTTGCTGACCTCAAGGAGCACTGGGGTGTCAGCCTGGCTGCTCTGCTCTACCGCGCCCGCGCGCTGGGTGTCATGGGAGACGTGTCCTATCGCAACGCGATGATGCGCATGTCGCAGAACGGGTGGCGGCGGGCGGAGCCGGGACGCATTTCCGCGCTTGAGATGCCATCGATGCTTCCGCGTGCCCGCGAGGTGCTGAGCGAGGCCGGAGTGGACGGTGACCAGTTTCTTCAAGGGTCAGGACTACCGATGGGGCTTTTTGAGATCGCCGCGTCGCGCGTCCCCACGCCAGTTGTTCCAGCATCGGCGGGCGCCAGCTAGTCAGATCGCTGGATGTGATGGGCAATCTCGAACGGGTTCGTCGGCATGCAAATCGTGCTTGACGGCTGAGTGACCGCTGTCATAATGGGGGCAAAATGGGGACCGCAAGTACATCAGGTGCCGCAATCGTGTTCGCCTCGAATGAGGTGTCTTCGTGAGCTCGGTCGAAACGCACATCCGGAGCATCGACGAGGTTATCCGCGGCAACATCGACACGCTGAGCGATAACCGCGGTCTTCTTTCTCAGAACATGCTGCAGCAGCTTCGGCACCTCACCGAGGGCGCCGCCGTACTCGCGCACACGCGAGATGCGTCGACTGAGTACGAGTACGACGCCATCGAGGCGGGTCTCGCTCACATCCGCTCGCAGGGCAAGCTCGGCTTCCTTCGTCGATTCCACAAGATGCTGCAGCCGAGTGCATCGCATTACACGTTCGACGGGGACAGCTCCGAGCGCCTCATGCTGAAGTACTACGAGCACCTCGTGCGTATCCGGACGTTCCTGAGCGACGAGTTCGGCATGAACGTCCTCGACAATCTGGAGTCATTCCCGATCGACTTGGATCCGTCTCTGCGGGAGTACCACGAGAAGATCGCGGCCCGTATCGAGGCGGTGCGGGAGATGCCGGAGAGTGGCGACAGGTCATCGCGCTACTACATCCGGAAGACGCGGCCCTTCTTCGTGGGCGGGCGCATCTACTACGAAGTGACCTTCACGAACCCGGTCGACCGAGCCAGCAAGTTCGATCGGGTCATCGCCTTTACCGACCAAGACATTAGTGACCGGTACGCCGCAAGCCTGACGCTGCGAGCGGACGCGATTCAGGTGCTTGGCCAGACGATGCCGATCCTAGTGATTCGGAAGTGGGAGGTGTCGATCCGCCCGTGCGAGTTCGACAATTTCGCCCGCTTCTTCGGCCCGCGCACGAAGGTTAACACCGGAAGCCCGGAGTACCGCCTGCTCATGCGCTACCTCACTTCAACCGGCTCGACGCTTCTTGATCTCGTCGATCTGCCGGATGCGCGGTACGCAGCTATCAAGGCTGCGGTTACCGAGCGGTCTCAGACCCCGCACATCTTCCCTGTCCTGGACAAGGCCCGAGTTGCGATCCGCAGTCGCGAGCCGGGGTTCGTACTTCTCCGCTACCTCCTCCTGCAGATGCGCAATGCCGTCCTGCGTGAGCAGTGGAGCCCAGACAGCTGCGGCGGCCTGTCTGGGCTCAACCTCCAGTGGGGCTGCATCCCGTTCGATCAAATGCCCTTCTGTACCTTTCCGTTGGGGCACCGGCCGCGGTTCTGGGACCTCATGGAAGCGATCGATCCGACCGATCGCACCCATGAGCTTCTGGCACGACGAGTGAAGAACAACGTCGACCGGCGCGGCATGCTCTACACCCCGCTCACCGAGCTCGAGTCGTTCGGCGATGTCCCAGCGCTCATCCAGCGGCACAACGATCTCCTCTACTACAAGCACAAGGCGCGCTCGCTCGATGTGGATCGCGGCCACGTCTATATCCGCGGCTACGAGAACGACACCGTCAAGATCGTCGAGAAAGTGCAGGAGTACGCCGGCTCGGGAGTTGGTGGCTGGACAGAAGCAATGGAGCGGTGGCTCGCGGAGCGTCCGACGCTCGTCAACGACCCCATCAAGGCGGCTGCGCTCAAGGCGCTGTTCAAGGATTCTCGCGTGGCTCTGATCTATGGTGCGGCTGGTACGGGGAAGTCCACGACTATCGACTACATCGCGCAGCGCTTCAACGGTGAGCCGATGCTGTTCCTTGCCAACACCCACCCGGCGGTGGACAACCTCAAGCGCCGAGTGCAGACGCAGCATGGTGAGTTCCGCACGATCGCTAGCCACAACTGGCGCACGGGATCCGATCCCGAGTATGAGGTCGTGGTTATCGACGAGTGCAGCACGGTGAGTAACGAGGCGCTCCTCCGGGTGCTCCAGAAGACCAAGTTCAAGCTGCTCGTCCTGGTTGGGGACGTTTACCAGATCGAGTCCATCCAGTTCGGCAACTGGTTCGGCATCATGCGGTCGTTCGTGCCGTCCTCGTCCGTCTTCGAGCTGGAGACGCCGTATCGCACGACCAACGCGAATCTTCTCTCGCTTTGGCAGAAGATCCGCAACCTGGATGACGACATCACCGAGACGATGGAACGCGGCGAGAACTCGACCGTGCTGAGCGAGGAGCTGTTCCAGGCGCACCGCGATGACGAGATCATCCTCTGTCTCAACTACGACGGCCTCTACGGCATCAACAACATCAATCGGTTCCTGCAGAGCAGTAACCCGAACGAAGCCGTCGACTTCGGGCCGGCGACCTTCAAGATTGGCGACCCGGTCGTCTTCAATGACAGCGAACGCTTCAAGCCGCTGATCTATAACAACCTCAAGGGCACGATCGTGGGCATCGATCGACAACTTGGCTACATCCGCTTCGAAATCGACCTCGACCGTGACGTGACCGAGCTCTCCGCCTGGGGTTCTGACCTAACTTGGCTGCGCGACTCGGTCGTTGCCTTCGACGTTTACGAACTCGCAAACAGTGACGACGATGATGTCGATCTCAACACCTCGATTCCGTTCCAGGTCGCCTACGCGGTATCCATCCACCGCGCGCAAGGTCTCGAATACGAATCAGTGAAGGTCGTCATCACCGATGCCAACGAGGACGACATCTCGCACAGCATCTTTTACACCGCGCTCACGCGTGCTCGCGAGAACCTCCAAGTCTTCTGGACACCCGAGACCCAGAAGGCCGTCGTCGAGAAGCTCGAGCGGAAGACGAACCAGAAGGACGTGGGACTTCTCACGGCGCGCCGTTCCTTGGTGCGCGCAAGCTAGGGCCGGTCAAAGGGCGGAAACGCTCGGCGGCAAGGCTAAGGGGCCTATCTATCGACGCCTACGTTATACAGCCTCGGCCAGGGTCGCGACACGAACTTGTTCCAGGAACGGCTCTGAAAGCATCCATCCGTCCGACTCGTCAACGATTAACTTCGCGACGGCGGTCTTCTGCTGCCCCTGTGTGCGGACGTTGACCCACAGGTCTGAGTCGACGAGGCGCTCGGCGAGATCAAGGGAGCTGAGTCGCCAACAGTTACTCCTGCTGGGCCACTTCGATCGCGGCCTCTTGGCGCACTTCCTTCAGAAGGTGGCGCTCCAGCCAAGGATCCTCAATCACTTCTCGCTGCGCGGCGAGGAGCATCTTCACGACCGTTGTCCGCTCGTGCTGAGGGCGATGCGTGCGAGCCGCGCGGCCGGGAGGTTCACAGTCGGAGCCCGTTCGCGCGACTCGCGGTCCGTTGCCTTTCGACTCCAACCCGCGCCGGTGGTGCCACGGGCTCGCGTGCGTCCTCGACGACCGGGTCGAAGCGGCGCAGGAGTGAAACGTAACCGAAGTGATGGTTGTAGGTGAGCGCGTACCCGACGGGTCTGCTGCACGGATAGGTGACAGGTTGTAGTCACGCAGCCAGTGCGGCTGGCGTGTTCATGATGACCTCGAATTCGACCGGGGTCAAACGGC
>NZ_JBSHJY010000045.1:0-26302 GCF_053619715.1 Agromyces sp. NPDC055520
TCGGCCCGATCGGGCCGACGCTCTTGTGCTGGTCTGTACAGAGCGTTTCGGTCACCGCGAATCGGCTGATTTGAGTTGGTCAGGAGCGATTCTCAGGTTCGCGGCGACTACACGCCATCGAGATTCTCGCCGAGTTCCGTCAGGATTCGGCGCAAATCCTGAACCGTTGCGAAATCAACGGTGATCTGGCCTTTTCTCGCCCCGAGCGCGATCTTCACGCGCGTGTTCAGCCGGTCGCCGAGTCGAGTCGCCAGGTCTTCGAGAAAGTCCTGGCGTTTGCCCGCCGCGGGCTTCGGTCGAGTGGTCTTGGGCTCCATGGTCGCCACAGCTTCGGCGGCGCGCACCGAGAGCTCCTCGTTCACGATCTTGTCGGCGAAGCGCTGCATCGCTGCGGCGTCGTCTCCGATCGACAGGATCGCCCGTGCGTGGCCGGCGCTCAGCACGCCGGCCGCGACCCGGAGTTGCACCGCCTCGGGAAGCCGCAGGAGGCGGAGCGTGTTCGAGATCTGCGGGCGCGACCTGCCGATCCTCGAGGCCAGTTCTTCTTGGGTGATGCCGAAGTCGGCGAGCAGCTGCTGGTACGCCGATGCCTCCTCCAACGGGTTCAGTTGCGAGCGATGCAGGTTCTCGAGCAGCGCATCGCGCAGCATGTCTTCGTTCGCCGTGTCTTTCACGACAGCGGGAATGCTGTCGAGCCCGGCTGCTTTGGTGGCGCGGAGCCGGCGCTCACCCATGACGAGTTCGTACTTGCCCGCAAGCTCGGGGTGGCGTCGAACGACGATCGGCTGCAGCACGCCGAACTCGCGAACGCTGTGCACGAGTTCAGCGAGGTCATCAGGGTCGAAGACACTGCGCGGCTGGTGCGCGTTGGGCACGATGTCGTTCGGATCGAGGTGCGCGAGGTGGGCTCCGGGTACGGAGATGAGCCCTTCGGCCGCAGCCGCTTCCTCCACGACGGCGACCGCCGTGGTCTGCCGTGTGTCGGAGTCGGGGAAGAACACATCGACGGGGCGGGCTCGCATGCTGTCGTCACCACTCGGGATCAGCGCGCCGATTCCGCGCCCGAGCCCGGTTCGTTTCGTTGCCATCAGTTCGACTCCTCGGGTGTTGCAGCGCCGCGACGGGCGATCTCGGCGGCAGCCTCTCGATATGACAGTGATCCAGTCGACCCGTAGTCGTAGCTGATCACGCTCTGCCCGTAGCTCGGTGCCTCGGAGACACGAACGGAACGCGGGATGATCGTATCGAGCGTCTGTGCGGGGAAGTGGTCGCGAACCTCTTGTGCGACCTGCTGGGCGAGGTTGGTGCGCGAGTCGTACATCGTCAGCAGAATCGTGGAGAGTCGCAGTTCGGGGTTGAGGTGCTTCTCGATCAGCTCGATGTTGCTGAGCAGCTGCGAGAGTCCTTCGAGCGCGTAGTACTCGCACTGGATGGGGATCAGCACCTCGCGGGCGGCCACGAACGCGTTGATCGTCAGCAGCCCGAGCGACGGTGGGCAGTCGATGAAGACGTAGTCGTAGGGGTGATCCATCGAAGCGAGGTGGGCGTCGAGTGCTCGGCGAAGGCGCTGCTCGCGGGCGACGAGGGAGACGAGTTCGATCTCGGCACCGGCGAGATGAATGGTCGCCGGCACGCAATCGAGGAGCTCGTGCTCGGTGGACCGCTGCACGACGTCGGCGAGCGAGACGTCGGAGACGAGCACCTCGTACACGCTCTTGCGCTCCGAGCGGTGATCGACGCCGAGCGCCGTCGACGCATTGCCTTGTGGGTCCAGATCGATCACCAGCACGCGCGCGCCGGCGCGCGCGAGCCCGGCAGCGAGATTCACGGCGGTCGTCGTCTTGCCGACGCCGCCCTTCTGGTTGGAGATCGTGAGCACACGAGTCGAAGGCGGCAAGGGGAGGACCGCTTCATCAAGAGCCATGCGTCGACGAGTCTCGTCGGCGAGTTCGTAAGCCAGGGGAGTTCCTCCGTGATCTGACGATGTTTCACGTGAAACATCAGGGGCTTCGGTTGGTACTGGGGGAGTGATGGGAGCATGGACTTGGCCGGGCGCCTGCGACGCATCGGGTGCCAGGTGCATCTCAGGGGCCGACCCGACTGGCCCGGCGGGTGGGGTCTGTGACATAGCCGGTGCGGCTACTGCGTCGGTCGTTGGCGGTGCGATGGGCGCCCCCGGTGCGGTCGCGTGCGGGGAGTTCACGGGATTCGATGCCCACTCATCAGCTGACGCCTCACCCAGCCGCGCTCCCGATTCGTGCTGCGCGTCGTCCGGCTGTCGGTCGTCGGGCCGTACTGGTGCGGAAGTGCTTTCGCTCTGGGGTTCGATCGCAGAGCCTGTTGCTGAGCTCACGGAGTGCGAGGTCTGCGTCGTCTCGTTCGGTACTTCGTCGATGCCCGTTTCGCGCGCGATGGCCTCCGGGGCGACGGCGTTCGGAGCGACGTCGGTTGGTATGGAGCTGTTCGCCTGTGCGCTTGCGCGGGCGACTGAGGGGCGCACGGGATGCAGGGCCGAGGCTGTTTCGGCTGTGGCGTCGCCGACGATCTCACGGATCAGGTCTTCAAGCAGCCGGTCGGGCGTCGCCGGATGAATCCCTGCAGCCGAGCCGACGGCGGCATCGTCATCACTCAGCGCAGCTGCCGTCGCCGCATCCCAGTCGATCCCACGCGGTACTCGCTGTTCGATCGGTGGTCGTGCGTCGTGCAAATCGAGGTTCGATCCACCCGGCCCGGCGATTGTCGCCGAGTCGTCGATCGACGCGGAGGTGGGATTGGATGCATCGTTCGTCGAAGTCGATGGCGTCGTCGCTCGCGGATGCATCGTCCCGTCCGTCGTGGGATCCGCATCAGTCGAAGAGCCCTGGTTCACGACAGAACCTTCGTTCGCGGCGACGCCGGCAGTCGGAGCCCCGGGAGGCTCAGTCCATGGCTGCGCCGGGACGACTGCGCTCGGGTCCGGTACGGACGGATCGACTGTCGAGAGCGGTGTGTTGGAGTTGATCGCCGTGACCGCACGGGATTCGGGGCTCCACTCGGAGATCACCGGGTCCTGCGCGGCCGTACCGACTTGACGCTGCGAGTCGGAATGTGCGGCGTCGGGTGTGGGCGGCGGTGCCGCCTTCGAGTGCGTGGTGCCACCGATCGGCTCTTCAGCATCGGGCTGAGGGCGCTTGCGATGAAACCATCCACGTCCCCCGCCCTGTGCCATGCCGACTGCTCCAAATCGTTGGTATTCGATCAATTCGACGTGCCCGTGCGATTGCCTCGATCCGAGAGTCAAGCCTAACCGTCGGGACCGACTCTCAAGTCGAAGACGAGCGAACTCGGCGAGATCGAGGCCGAATGTCCGGTGTAGAGGACCTGTCCGGGGATCCACCGGGCTCGATGAGGAGGTCTCGCCCGTGCGCTTCGAGCGGAACGGTGACTCTTCAGGCGCCCGGTGCGCTTGCTCCAAAGATGCCTCGCGGCGAAGGGCGGGTGTCGACTTTGGCAGGCATCACGCGCTCGAGCCCCACTCGGTGCTGGGCTGATGGGTGACCATTGGGGGAGCCCCGGAGCCCAACCTCTCGCGGCTCAGCCCGTCATCGTTTCACGTGAAACACCGGGTTCTGGGTGCTCTTCCGCCATCTCGGCGTGGATCCATCGCTTCAGGGGATGACCAAGAAGCGCGCGGCCGTACCCGTGTCACCATCACCAAGCTCCCATCGACTCGGTGGCCCGATGTTTCACGTGAAACGTGGGTTCCGGGTCGCAGTCGCCGGCTGCTTCTGAGTCCATCGATTCCCAGGCGTGACCTCAACGGGCGCGCCCGAGACGTGCCCACTTCACCGTATCCGTCCTCGCATCGGGCCACCGACTGCTTGGTGTTGGACATCTGATTCAGGATGGGTCGCATCTTCGCGTGGACCAATGGCGCCCATCGGGCGGCCCTCGAATTTCCCACTCAGGCATCCTCCGTTCACGCCCTCCGGGTCGCCTCGAGCCAATCCCTCGGATACCTCCCGCGTCACCGCCGATCCGCGGGAGCCACCGTTCTCATGGCTCACGTGGGTCACCGTCGATACGCGGGAGCCACCGCCCTTTTGACCGACGTGGGTCACCGCGTTCGCGATCTCGCCTCGAGGGAGTTCCCGGTTCTCGTCCGATCACCCATTCTCAGCGAGTCTTCAACTCACCAGTCTCATGGTCTCTTTCGGCAACCGCCAGCGGTGCCATCGCCCCCTGGTCACGTCGAGTCGCGGTCATCCGTATCATCGTCACGTCGCTGTGATCGGCGCCATCTCGCCGTTTGTCGTCATCGTCCTCATCAGCCTCGCGGCCTCTTCGATGTCAGCGCCGTCGCGATCACCTTGGGCCTCAACCCATCGAGGCGCCGGCCACATCGGCTGCAGCAGTCGGCGACCTGCACTGGCACGTCGATCGCGTACCGCGAGCGAACGATGGCGTTCACCTGAACCAGCTCTTCACATGCACGGAACGACGGCGATGACCGCGGGGCCCACCGCGGCCCCTCGCAGCACTCTCAAACCGACGACCACAGCAGCAACGGAGAGGCGCGCGTCACCGTCTGCGTGACGAGCACGGTCGCACCACGCAGTGAGGTGGGACGATGTGAGGCGCCGCTTCACCTGAGCCCCGGAGCCGGAACGATCGCCCCGCCGGCCGCCTCCTTCTGATTGCACAGCACGAGCACTGTCGTACCGGTGCCCCCAGCAGGGCGGCGCCGCCTCATCTCCCTGTCGCGGTCGCGACGAGTACACCGAATGGTCGCCCGGCGGAGGGATCCATCCGATCCCGGCTTCACCCGAACCCGTGAACGGAAGCCATCACCCCGCCGACCGCCGCCTCCTTCAGATCGCACAGCACACCCACTGTCGTACCGGTGCCCTCTGCCATCGGCACCTTCTCACCTCCGTCTCGCGACAAGTGCATCAATTGGCGCCGCTGTCGAAGGGAATCCAGCCGCCCCCGCACCACCCCTGCAGGCCCATCACGAGAGCACATGTTTCACGTGAAACGCGTGGCTTCGATCACATCGACCGGGGGTTGCCAGGCTCTCAATCTCGCGATCACCCGAATGCAGCTGACGAACACTGAGGGTCGTCTCCGAGCCCGCGACGTCGTCGCAGCACGTGGGCCTGTCTCATCCAGCCCGGGTGTGCATCCGCGCAACCACACGAAAGGAACCCCTGATTCCCATGAACGGATGGTGCGACAAGCCATGCGTGTGGTCCGACGAGATCCGCTCGTCTCGAACACCACGGGCCGCCCACGAACGTCACCGGTAGCAATCTCACAGAGCATCGTTTCACGTGAAACGGAGCAGTGGTGAGCCGTGCTGCAACATGCTCGACGCAGCCCTCGAGCGAGGGCTCGCCGGTCCGCTGCATTTGCGTGTGTCCTGTGCGAGAGCCGTCAGCAGGAACGGAGACCAGATCCCAACGGAACCAGGCGATGCCGACCCACGCGCCGCGTAGAGGGTCGACCTGAGTCGTCAACACCAGAGCAGACGACGACGCCGAGACCGATACCGATACCGATACTGCGATGGTGTCAGCGCGGACACGGCGCGCTGATCTGGGCAACATCCCGTCGCCCGATGTTTCACGTGAAACCGAAGAAGCAATCGAGCCACGCCAAAGGCCTCCTCCGTCAGTCGTAGACGCAGCCGGTGCAACGTTGCGGTCGATCCTTGCGACGTCGCCAACGTGCGGGAATACATAGCCGAGACCGAAGACAGAACGGGGGAGTCGGCAGGGACGCGCCCGCCGGGTCAGCCAGTCAATGTGGTCGAGAGAGCGGATCGGTTCGCTCCGTTGGAGTAGGTCTCAACACCCAAAGGCTCAACCGGGCGGGGTGGCGTTGACGTCCATGGGTTGGTCACGTCGCACACGGTCACGGCTCACCGCGCAGACACCTGGGCAATCACGACACAGCCGCCAATCGGCACCGTCGATACCCATCGCACCATGATCATGCAGAACGCGCGTCATCGAGATCGGTGCTGCGATCGCTGATCGCCTGACAGCTGAGATCACCCGCATACGAGCGGAGACCATGCCCGCCCGAACCGGGTCGCGCATTCGGAGACACGTCGCACCCGACAAGTCGCAGGGGTAGTCCATCCACGAGGAGGAGGGTGGGAACTCGCGGTTGGTGCAGACGTCGTGCCGGAGGATTCGATCCGCGACGCGTTCGAGGATTCAATCCGCTGAAGAGGCGAGACGAGTACGGAATCAGTGAGCGACCTCCGTGCATACAGCTGCCACGCGAAAGCGCCGCGCGAGCAGGGAAGTGATGCAACCAACCAGAAGTGATCGGCGTGCGCTCGCGTGTACTCGATCATTCAGACCCGTTGGCACACCCGACACTGAACGTGCATCGGTCGGTTGCTTGAGTCACTCGGGCAGGATCCTCCAACGCATGCTGTGCCCGAACGGCCCCGAACGAGCGCTGAACGGGACCCGAACTGGCGCTGGCCCGATCCGAGCACGATCGTGACGACCTCGAGGTGCGGCTCGTCGATCAGGCCGGCGGCGGTGACGGTGCTTCGCTCTGCGGGCTCTGCCCGCACGGGCATGGCTGTGCCATGCAGCGAACGACGTGGGGCGGCGCTTCGACATTCCAAGCCTCGGGCCTCAGTCGGTAGGACACGATGAACAGTGGCCTCTCCCGCTCGGGCGCATCCCGGCCGAGCGGCGGTTCGGCGCAGGTGGATTCGGTGAAGAGATCACCCCTCGAGACACCCGAACCTCGATGCCCACCAATCCCGCGGCTCCTGCGGCGCCCGCGAGCACACGCTACCGAGCCGCTCGGAGGGAGCGCCTCATCAGGTCCGCTGCGTCAGCGCCGACGTCGATTGCGCCGATGCACGCGCACAGACCTCTTCGCGCGGTGCGCCGACTTCGGGCTCGTCAGCGCCGAAAGCCCGGCCGCGCCCGACCGTCCCGCCGCAACCCGGGTGTCGCCGTCACACACCAACGACAGGAGAACTCAACGGACGGTGGCGCGGAAGACTCTGGTGACCTCGGAGACGACTCCTTCACCGAGCACGAGCACCTCGATGTCGTGCAGGTGGTACTTGCGGATGGCCTTCTCGGCCGCACCGATCTCGCCGTCGACCCCGGCGCCCTTCATCAGTACGAGCTCGCCACCCGGCCGCAACAGGGGAGCGGTCACGGGAATCAACGTGCGAAGCGCACTCACGGCGCGGGCCGTGACCTGATCGAGTGAATCGAAGAGCTTCGACTCCTCGGCCCGCGCACGTACCACGGTCACGTTCGATAGACCGAGTTCGTCGGCTTGACGCTCGAGCCAGGCAACACGTCGTTCCATCGGCTCGATCAGGGTGAACGAGACATCCGGTCGCATGATGGCCAACACGATGCCAGGCAGCCCGGCGCCGGAACCGACGTCGCCCACACGACCTGGCCGCAGTAGCGGCGCGACCAGGGCGCTGTTCAGAATGTGGCGAGTCCAGAGACGAGGCAATTCGAGCGGACCGATCAGCCCGAGCTCCTCACCGTGTCGAGCGAGCGCGTTCGCGAAAGCCCGACCGCGCTCGATGTGCTCGCCGAAGAGCGCGACGGCGGCTGCGGGCTCGGGCTCGACTGCGGCCGTGACTCCAGGTGCGTCGTTCATCGTTTCACGTGAAACGCCGGCGTCAGCCAACGCGAGTGATGACCGTGTGCCGGTCGGAGCCTTCGCCACGGGACTCCGAGTGCAGTCCGCGCTCCGCCACCAGGTCGTGCACGAGCTTGCGCTCGTACGACGACATGGGAGGAAGCGACGCCTCGGCCGCTCCACCCTCGAGCCGCTCGGCGGCACGCTCGACGAGGCCGGCGAGCTCGTCGCGACGCGCGTCGCGTGAACCGCCGATGTCGAGGATCAGTCGCGAGAACGCGCCGGTCTTCGTCTGCACGGCGAGACGCGTCAACTCCTGGAAGGCGCTCACCGTTTCGGGCTTCGCGAGCAGGTTGAGGTTGGCGCCCTCACCGGCGTTCACCGAGACGTAGGCACGGCCGTTGCGGGCGTCGATGTCGATATCACCATCGAGATCCATGATGTCGAGGAGCTCTTCGATGTAGTCGGCCGCGATGTCGCCCTCTTCTTCGAGCTGCGAGCTGGAGCGGTCGGTGGTGTCGTGCTGAACGTCGGTCATGGGTCTACTTCCCCTGCTTCTTGGCGCGAGCCTTGCTCACGGGCTGCTGACGCTGCGTCTTCTTCGCCTCGGGCGACTCGATCGCTGCTTCGGTCTTCTCTTCGACCACGAGCTTGCCTTTACGGGCGAGGCGCTCTTCACGGGCCTTCGCGGCCTCGCTGCCGGGTGTCGGCATGTTGCGGATGACCACGAACTGCTGACCCATCGTCCAGAAGTTCGAGACGAGCCAGTAGAACATGACGCCGATCGGGAAGGCGACACCAGAGAACGCGAAGACGAGGGGGAGCAGGTAGAGCATGATGCGCTGCTGGCGGAACATCGGGCTCGCCTTGGTCTCGGGCGACATGTTCTTCGAGACGATCTGCAGCTGGGTGATGAACTGCGATGCGGTCATCAGCACGATCATCGTCGCGGCGATCGCCATGACCTGCCAGGGGTACTCACCATTCATCGCACCGATGAACGTGCCCTTGAGGGGCGCGCCGAGAATCTCGGAGTTCGCGAACGAGTTCGCGAGTTCCTGCGTGAACACGCCGACGCCCGCCTTGTCGTGCTGCGCGTCGTTGAGCACCGAGAACAGACCGAAGAAGATCGGCATCTGCAGCAGCAGCGGCAGGCACGAGGAGAGCGGGTTGGTGCCCGTCTTCTTGTACAGGTCCATGGTCTCGCGCGACATCGCCTCGCGCGAGAACTGGTCTTTCTTGCCCTTGTACTTGTCTTGGATCTTCTTCAGCTGCGGCGCGACCTCGAGCATGCGGCGCTGGCTCTTGATCTGCTTGACGAAGATCGGGATGAGCGCTGCGCGCACGACGATGACGAGGCCGACGATCGACAGTACCCACGTCAGACCGGCGTCGGGGTCGAGGCCGAAGAACGTCCACATCGAGTGGAATGCGACGAGGATCAGCTCGATGACCCATTTGATGGGCCAGAGAACCAGGCTGATGATATCTGGCATTGGGTGGGTCAGTCCTTCCGGGACATGGTGGGGGAGGAGAGCGAGAGCCCGGCGTCGACGGATGCCACGTGGCCGACGGCACCCTCGGCGTGGACGTGGCGGTCGTGGCCGGCACCGAGTGCAGTGGATGTCGCGGCATCCGCCCACCCGGCGGGGATGACCCACCCGAAGCGAGTGATGCGATACCGGGAGTGCCTCGCGGCGCGGACGTCGTCGATGCCGCCGTCCGTCCAGGGGTTGCACCGGAGGATGCGCCACGCCGTGAGTGCGGAGCCGACGAGGAGGCCGCGCTGCTGCACAGAACCGAGCCCGTAGGCCGAGCACGACGGGTAGTACCGGCAGACGTCGCCGTACAGCGGAGAAATCGCGGCTCGATAGCCGCGGAGGAGAAGAACCCCGAGGTTGCGGGGGATGAGTGCGGCGAACAGGGCGGCGTTCTTCACGCTATTCGCCCTTCTCCTGAGGTGCCGACGACGATCGTGCGCGTCGGCGATGGAGCGCGCCGAGGACCTCGGCGCGAAGCTCCGTCCAATCTGCGTCGGACGCGGAGGGCAGTGCCCGCACGACGACATCGACGTCGGTGATGCCGTCGTCGAGCGCCTCGTGGCAGACCGCCTTCAAGCGACGGCGCACGAGATTGCGGCGAACGGCGCCGCCGACCTTCTTCGAGACGATGAAGCCGAAGCGTGCGTCGGTGCCCGACTCCCGTGAGCGCACATAGCTCACGGTGTGGGCACCGGCGACCTTCGCACCTCGGCGCACGATGACTCGGTAGTCGTCGGCGCTCGTGATGCGATTGGCTTTGGCGAGCACCGAAGAACTACGCGGAGAGCTCGGTGCGACCCTTGCCCCGGCGTGCCGACAGGATGGCACGGCCGGCGCGGGTGCGCATGCGAAGGCGGAAGCCGTGCTTCTTGGCGCGACGACGGTTGTTCGGCTGGAAAGTACGCTTGCTCATTCTTCTTCTCCGGCGTTCGGATCTCCTCGCCGAATTTCGCTGGTTTGCGTGAAGGCGGGAAAACTGGGTGCCCGTGACGGGCTGGGGTCAACTGATTAAAACTACGGCCTCGAGGCCTCGGGGTCAAACCGAACAGAGTCTCGACCGGCGCAGTTCAAAAGAGACAGTATCGTCCGAACCTCGGGATCGCCTGTGGAACGACACGCCGGCACTGTCGAATCCCTCAATCGGCATTTGTCGGGAGGCGGTTCCTCGGATAGCGTTTGACACCAGTTATCCCCAGCCTGGTGCGCGGATTCTCGGGCTTCTTCCGAAATCTCCCCACAGGCCGTGGACAACCTTGTGAACACCCGCCTCGCGCCGCTTGCTCCGTCGATCGGGGGATCGATGAGCGGCCAGACGACGGCAACGAATGATTGTGGGGAACGATGACGGAACAGCCCATCACGGATACGTGGGCGACGATCCTCGATCGGCTGTCAGACGACGACGCGATCACTCCGATGCTCCAGGGATTCCTGAACCTGGTCGAGCCCAAGGGCATCGCAGCGGGAACCTTCTACCTCGAGGTGCCGAACGACTTCACCGCGAGCATGCTCAATCAGCGCATGCGGGTCTCGCTGCTCTCGGCGATGAGCGTGGTCGAGGCACCGTCGCCGGTTACCTCCTTCTACGTCGTGGTGAATCCCGAACTCGAAGAGGCACGGGCGCCCGAGCCGCAGTCGCCGTTCGTCGACGAGATGCTCGATCCGGTCGAAATGCCCGCCTCCCCGCAGTCGGTGTTCGAGAACACGAGCCCCGTCGCCTCGCGCGACACCCGGCTGAATCCGAAGTACGCGTTCGACAGCTTCGTCATCGGCCAGTCGAACCGTTTCGCGCACGCGGCCGCGGTCGCTGTGGCCGAGGCGCCGGCGAAGGCCTACAACCCGCTCTTCATCTACGGCGACTCGGGTCTGGGCAAGACCCACCTGCTGCACGCCATCGGCCACTACGCGATGAGCCTGTATCCCGGCATCCGCGTGCGGTACGTGTCATCCGAAGAATTCACGAACGATTTCATCAACTCGATCGCCAACAACCGCGGATCCCTCTTCCAGCAGCGGTACCGCAACATCGACATCCTGCTGATCGACGACATCCAGTTCCTGCAGGGCAAGGCCGAGACGCAAGAGGCCTTCTTCCACACCTTCAACACGCTGCACGACCACAACAAGCAGGTCGTGATCACGAGCGATGTGCCGCCGAAGCACCTCACGGGGTTCGAAGACCGTATGCGCAGCCGCTTCGAGTGGGGCCTCATCACCGACGTGCAGGCGCCCGACCTCGAGACGCGCATCGCGATCCTGCGCAAGAAGGCGCAGTCCGAACGCCTCCAGGTGCCCGACGACATCCTCGAGTACATGGCGTCGAAGGTCTCGTCGAACATCCGCGAGCTCGAGGGCACCCTCATCCGTGTCACGGCGTTCGCGAGCTTGAATCGCACCCCGGTCGACATGCCGCTCGTGCAGACGGTGTTGAAAGACCTGATCACGGATGACTCGGACAATGTGGTCGCGCCGGTGGACATCATCACCGCGACAGCCGACTACTTCAAGCTGACCGTCGACGACCTCTACGGTTCGAGCCGGTCGCAGGCCGTGGCCACCGCTCGTCAGATCGCGATGTATCTCTGCCGTGAGCTCACGAGCCTGTCGCTGCCGAAGATCGGCCAGCTCTTCGGCAATCGCGACCACACGACGGTCATGTACGCGAACAAGAAGATCTCGGAGCTCATGAAAGAGCGGCGGTCGATCTACAACCAGGTCACCGAGCTCACGGCACGCATCAAGCAGGTCAGCCGCTACCGCTGAGTTTCGAGTCAGGCGCAGGTCTCGATACGGCGCCGGCGCGCCTACTCGACCACCGGCGAGGCGGCGCCGGCGCGCCTACTCGACCACCGGCAAGGCGGCGCCGGCGCGCCTGCCCGACCGCCGAAACGGGGTCTGCAGCGCCTCTGCACGCCTCTGCGACCCGATTCCCACAGTTGTGGAGAACCTGTGGATTGTTAACGAGCAACCGCCCAGCGCCTGTTGAGACAGCGCGCCTGCCTGTGCACAACGGTGTCCAGTGTTCGGCATCGCGCCGCAGCATCCACTCGTGAACCCACACACTGTGCACAGATCGATTGCCCCGACTTCGGCGTCGTTCCGCGGGTCTCAGAACACCATCCACAGTTTCCACAGCGGTTAACACTGTTAAGAGTTAAGGGTTTAAGCAGGGATTCCCACAACCTCGAAGATCGGCGGGCCTCGAGCGACGTTTCGAGGGCGATCTGCGGCGGGCACGAATCGCCCGCCTCGAAACGATCACTGCGGATAGCATGGGAGCCACCTCAGCGACATCCACGACGGGAGAACCGTGAAGTTCCAGGTCAACCGCGACGTCTTCAGTGAAGCCGTTTCATTCGCCGTCAAGCTGCTGCCACAGCGCACCACGCTGCCGATCCTGTCGGGCGTGCTCATCCAGGCGAACGCCGACGGTCTCGTACTCTCCTCGTTCGATTACGAGGTCTCCTCGCAGACCGAGATCCAGGCCGACGTCGAAGAGCAGGGCACCGTGCTCGTCTCCGGTCGCCTCCTCGCCGAGATCGCCGGCCGTCTGCCGAACGCACCCGTACGCGTGTCGACCGAAGAGAGTCGCATCTCGGTCAGTTGCGGTTCCGCGAGCTTCACGTTGTTGTCGATGCCGGTCGAGGAGTACCCCTCCATTCCCGAGATCGGCGAACAGTCGGGCGTCGTACCGGCCGAGGAGTTCGCATCCGCCGTCGCTCAGGTCGCCGTCGCCGCGTCGCGCGACGACGTGACGCCCGTCATCACGGGAGTGCAACTCGAGGTGCGCGAGAACAACCTCAGCCTCGTCGCGACCGACCGCTACCGTGTCGCGGTGCGCGAACTCGACTGGGACGGCGGCAACGTCGCGAGCGAAGAGTCGGTCACGGCCCTCGTACCGGCCCGCACGCTGCAAGAGGTCGGCAAGACCTTCGGTCACTCGGGCACGATCTCGGTCTCGATCACGAGCCGCGACGACCGCGAACTCATCGCCTTCAGCGCCGAGAAGAAGACGGTGACGTCACTGCTCATCAAGGGCAACTTCCCGCCCGTGCGACGGCTCTTCCCCGAGACGGTCGACAACTACGCGGTCGTCAACACGGCAGAGCTCATCGAGGCGACTCGTCGTGTCGCCCTCGTGCTCGAGCGCGAAGCCGCCCTGCGTTACACGTTCACGGCCGACGGGCTCACCCTCGAGGCGATCGGCAGCGAGCAGGCCCAGGCTTCCGAGTCGATCGACGCCATCCTTACGGGCGACGACACGGTCGTGTCGCTCAAGCCGCAGTTCCTGCTCGACGGCCTCGGCGCCGTGCACTCGGAGTTCGTGCGCGTCTCGTTCACGAAGACCGAGAACCCGAACAAGCCGGGCCCAGTGCTCATCACGAGCCAGTCGTCGCGCGAGCAGGCCGGCGCCGACAGCTACCGTTACCTGCTGCAGCCCAACCTGCTGCTGCGCTGACCGGGCCACCGGGTCTCGATACGCTCGCTTCGCTCGCTCCTCGACCACCGTGGGCGGGGTGTCGGCCGTGCGGGGTAGCGTGAGCAGGGTGGGATTCGATCGCTCCGGGGCATCCGGATGCCTCGTTGCTGAAGGGAGCCCTGCGTGCACGTCGTCCGGCTCTCGTTGACCGACTACCGCAACTACGCGCGCGCCGAACTCGAGCTCGGTCCGGGCGCGACGGTGCTCGTCGGCCGCAACGGGCAGGGCAAGACCAACCTCGTCGAGGCGATCGGCTACCTCGCGACGCTCGGCTCGCACCGTGTCACGGGTGATCAGGCGCTCATCAGGGCCGGCGCCGATGCCGCGATCGTACGTGCGCTGCTCGCGCACGGCGATCGTGAGCTGCTCGTCGAACTGCAACTCAACCGGCAGGGCGCCAATCGGGCGCAACTGAACCGATCGGCGGTGAAGACGCGTGAGCTGCCGCGCTACGCGCACAGCGTGCTCTTCGCTCCCGAAGACCTGGCGATCGTACGCGGCGAGCCCTCGGTGCGCCGGCGCCTGCTCGACGAGCTGCTCGTGCAGCGCACGCCCCGACTCGCGGGCGTCATGGCCGACTACGACCGCGTGCTCAAGCAGCGCAACTCGCTGCTGAAGAGCGCCAGGGCCCGCGGGCTCGCGGTCGACAAGTTGACCACCCTCGACATCTGGGACGAACGGCTGGTCGCGCTCGGCGCGGAGCTCATCGATCAGCGGCTCTCGCTCATCGACGAACTGCGAGCGCCATTGGCCGCGGCGTACCGGGCGATCGTCGACGAGGATCACGGTCCGGGGATGACGCCGTCGCTCTCGATCGACGGCGCAGATCCCGATGCCGAACCGCGAGACGACGCCCAGAGCGCCCGAACGGCCGAACCGACGGCCGGCACCCGTGAACGCTTCGCCGAGGCATTGCGTGCGCTGCGCTCGAAAGAGCTCGAGCGCGGCGTCACGCTCGTCGGGCCGCATCGCGACGACGTCGTGCTCCTGCTCAACGGGCTGCCGGCGAAGGGATACGCGAGTCACGGCGAATCGTGGTCGTTCGCGCTCGCCCTGCGCTTGGCGTCGGCCGAGCTGTTGCGACGCGATTCGACGACCGGGGATCCGGTGCTCGTGCTCGACGATGTGTTCGCCGAACTCGACCGGCTGCGCCGCGAGCGGCTGGCGCAGGCGATCTCGGGGTTCGAACAGGTGCTCGTGACGGCGGCCGTGCTCGAAGACGTGCCGGCTCCGCTCGTTGCACGCATCGTCCACATCGAGGGCGGGCGCATCGTCGAGGGCTCGTCGACAGAGCCCGAATCACCCGGCGCAGCGGCAGCGACCGTAAGAGCCACCGCGACCGCGGGCACCGAAGCAGAGGTGGCCGATGTCTGAGGCATCCCGCGTCTACCAGCACTTCCGTGAGATCTTCGGCGGCGAGCCACGCACGCGTACTGGTCGCCCAGGCCGAGTGCGCACGCGCGAGGCATCCGGCAGCGAGCCGTTCAGCCCGGGCCGCGACCCGAAACCGCTCGCCGACACGATCGATTCACTGAGCTCGCAGCTCGGCTGGAACGGCCCTCTCTCGCAGCACGACGTGCTCGCCTCATGGGCCGACATCGCGGGCGAAGAGACGGCGCGGCACTCCGAACCGATCGCGATCGAGGGCGGGGTGCTGCAGGTGCGCTGCGAGTCGACGGCGTGGGCGACGCAACTGCGCATGATGCGCACGCAGATCGTCACCGAGATCACGAAGAGGTTCCCCGGGGCCGGTGTCGACACGATCCGCTTTCAAGGGCCGGATGCCCCTACCTGGAAAAAGGGCCCTAGATCGGTTCCAGGGCGCGGTCCACGCGATACCTACGGCTAGGCAGGCAAATTCGGTCACTTCGAAGCTGATATCGCCCCAGATCGGCGCTTCGAGCTTTGCGGCGACCCTCGATTTGATAGGATCGAGAGTCGCCAGAATGACGGTCAGGAGCCCGATTCACACATGACAGCGGAACCGAAGAAGGCCCAGCAGTCACCGGCTTACGGTGCTGATGAGATTCAAGTCCTCGAGGGCCTCGAAGCGGTTCGCAAGCGGCCGGGTATGTACATCGGCTCGACGGGCCCGAGGGGCCTGCACCATCTCGTCTCCGAGATCGTCGACAACTCGGTCGACGAGGCGCTTGCGGGCCATGCCACCACGATCGACGTGACGATTCTTCCCGACGGCGGTGTGCGCGTCGTCGACGACGGGCGCGGCATGCCGGTCGACATCCACAAGACCGAGGGCCGCTCCGCCGTCGAGGTCATCCACACCGTGCTGCACGCCGGCGGCAAGTTCGGCGGCGGCGGCTACGCGGTCTCGGGCGGTCTGCACGGCGTCGGCGCCTCGGTCGTGAACGCGCTCTCGTCTCGCTTCGAGGTCGAGGTGCGCCGGCAGGGCCACATCTGGCGTCAGACCTACCATCTCGGCGTGCCCGACGCACCGCTCTCGAAAGACGAGTCGATCCCCGACTCGGTCACCGGCACGACGACGACGTTCTGGCCGACGCCCGACATCTTCGAGACCGTCGAGTTCGACTACGAGACCCTGCGCAGCCGCTTCCAGCAGATGGCCTTCCTCAACAAGGGCCTGCGCATCACCCTCACCGACGAGCGCGTCGGTCACGTCGAGATCGACCCACACGACACGGCGACGAGCGAGGCGGATGCCGCGGCTCCCGGCCCTCGCACCGACACGTTCCTCTACGAGCGGGGCCTCGTCGACTACGTCGAGTACCTCAACCGTTCGAAGAAGTCCGATCTCGTCAACGAAGAGATCATCTCCTTCGAGTCGGAGGACACCGATCGCAAGATCGCCCTCGAGGTCGCGATGCAGTGGACGACGTCGTACACCGAGTCGGTGCACACCTACGCGAACACGATCAACACCCACGAGGGCGGCACCCACGAAGAGGGCTTCCGCGCCGCACTCACGACCCTCGTCAACAAGTACGCCCGCGAGAAGGGCATCATCAAGGAGAAGGACGACAACCTCTCCGGCGACGATGTGCGCGAGGGCCTGACCGCCGTCATCTCGGTGAAGCTCGCCGAACCGCAGTTCGAGGGCCAGACGAAGACGAAGCTCGGCAACACCGAGGCGAAGTCGTTCGTGCAGAAGGTCACCGCCGATCAGCTCGGCGACTGGTTCGAGCGCAACCCCACTGTGGCGCGAGACATCATCCGCAAGGCGATCCAGGCGGCGACCGCCCGTATCGCGGCGCGCAAAGCGCGTGAAGCGACACGGCGCAAGGGCCTGCTCGAGTCGGGCGGCATGCCCGGCAAGCTGAAGGACTGCTCGTCGAAAGACCCCTCGGTCTCAGAGATCTTCATCGTCGAGGGCGACTCGGCCGGCGGCTCCGCCGTGCAGGGCCGCAACCCCGAGACGCAGGCGATCCTGCCGCTTCGCGGAAAGATCCTCAACGTCGAGAAGGCCCGCCTCGACCGTGCCCTCGCCAACAACGAGGTGCAGGCCATGATCACGGCGTTCGGCGCCGGCATCGGTGAAGACTTCAACCCCGAGAAGGCCAGGTACCACAAGATCGTGCTCATGGCCGACGCCGACGTCGACGGCCAGCACATCACGACGCTGCTGCTGACCCTGCTGTTCCGGTACATGCGTCCGCTCATCGAGCTCGGCTACGTGTACCTCGCGCAGCCGCCGCTCTACCGGCTCAAGTGGACGAACGCCGAGCACGAGTACGTCTACTCCGACAAGGAGCGCGACGCACTGCTCACGGCGGGCGTCGCGGCCGGCAAGCGCATCCCGAAAGACAACGGGGTGCAGCGCTACAAGGGTCTCGGCGAGATGAACCACCAAGAGCTGTGGGAGACCACGATGAACCCCGAGACCCGCACGCTGCTGCAGGTCACCATGGACGACGCGGCCGCCGCCGACGAGATCTTCTCGACCCTGATGGGCGAAGATGTCGAGAGCCGCCGCAACTTCATCCAGAAGAACGCGAAGGACGTGCGTTTCCTTGACATCTGATGTGATCAACCCGGGCGGCGAAGGCAACGGCGACGGCCCCGGCATCCACGGCCGCATCGACCAGGTCGATCTGCAGCTCGAGATGCAGCGCTCGTACCTCGACTACGCGATGAGCGTCATCGTCGGGCGCGCGCTGCCCGACGTGCGCGACGGCCTGAAGCCCGTGCACCGCCGCGTCATCTACGCGATGTACGACGGCGGCTACCGCCCCGACCGCGCGTTCTCGAAGTGCGCCCGTGTCGTCGGCGACGTCATGGGCCAGTTCCACCCGCACGGCGACACGGCGATCTACGACGCCCTCGTGCGTCTCGTGCAGCCGTGGAGCCTGCGCTACCCGCTCGCGCTCGGCCAGGGCAACTTCGGTTCACCCGGCAACGACGGTGCCGCCGCCCCTCGATACACCGAGACCAAGATGGCTCCGCTCGCGCTCGAGATGGTGCGCGACATCGAGAAAGACACCGTCGACTTCCAGGACAACTACGACGGTCGCACGCGAGAGCCGTCGATCCTGCCGGCGCGGTTCCCGAACCTGCTCGTCAACGGCTCGGTCGGCATCGCGGTCGGTATGGCGACGAACATCCCGCCGCACAACCTGCGCGAGGTGGCATCGGGCGCCCAGTGGTATCTCGAGCACCCCGAGGCATCCAGAGAAGAACTGCAGGAAGCGTTGATTCAGCGCATCAAGGGACCCGACTTCCCGACCGGCGCGCAGATTCTCGGGGTCAAGGGCATCAACGACGCCTACCGCACCGGCCGCGGCTCGATCACGATGCGCGCAGTCGTCTCGGTCGAAGAGCTGCAGGGTCGCACCTGTCTCGTCGTGACCGAACTGCCCTACCAGGTCAACCCCGACAACCTCGCGATCAAGATCGCCGACCTCGTCAAAGACGGCAAGGTCGGCGGCATCGCCGACATCCGCGACGAGACCTCGGGCCGCACCGGCCAGCGCCTCGTGATCGTGCTGAAGCGCGATGCGGTCGCGAAGGTCGTGCTCAACAACCTGTACAAGCACACCTCGCTGCAAGAGAATTTCGGCGCGAACATGCTCGCGATCGTCGACGGGGTGCCGCGCACCCTCTCGATCGACGGGTTCATCGCGCACTGGGTCGACCACCAGATCGAAGTGATCGTGCGCCGCACGCAGTACCTGCTGCGCGAGGCCGAGGCCCGCATGCACATCCTGCGCGCCTACCTCAAGGCCCTCGACGCCCTCGACGAGGTCATCGCCCTCATCCGCCGCTCACCCACCGTCGAAGAGGCCCGCGACGGCCTCATCGAGCTGCTCGTCATCGACGAGCTGCAGGCGAAGGCGATCCTCGAGCTGCAGCTGCGCCGTCTCGCCGCTCTGGAGCGGCAGAAGATCGTGGACGAGGCCGAAGAGCTCGCCCTGCTGATCGCCGACTACGAGTCGATCCTCGCCTCGCCCGAGCGCCAGCGCACGATCGTCTCCAACGAACTCGCCGAGATCGTCGCGAAGTACGGCGACGACCGTCGCACGCACATCCTGCCGGGCTACGACGGCGACATGTCGGTCGAAGACCTCATCCCCGAGGAGGAGATGGTGGTCACCGTCACACGCGGCGGCTACGTCAAGCGCACGCGCAGCGACAACTACCGATCGCAGCACCGCGGCGGCAAGGGCGTCAAGGGTGCGCAGCTGCGCGCCGACGACGTCGTCGAGCACTTCTTCGTCACCACGACGCACCACTGGCTGCTGTTCTTCACGAACATGGGCCGTGTCTATCGGGCGAAGGCGTACGAGATCCAGGAGGCCGGCCGCGACGCGAAGGGCCAGCACGTCGCGAACCTGCTCGAGATGCAGCCCGACGAGCAGATCGCCGAGATCCTCGACATCCGCGACTACGGCGTGGCGCAGTACCTCGTGCTCGCCACCCGCGACGGCCTCGTCAAGAAGACCGAGCTCACGGCATACGACACCAACCGCTCGCGCGGCGTCATCGCGATCAACCTGCGCGAGGGCGACGAGCTCGTCTCGGCGATGCTCGCCGATGAAGACGACGAGATCCTGCTGGTCTCGAAGAAGGGCATGTCCCTGCGCTTCGCGGCGACCGACGAGGCGCTCCGGCCCATGGGCCGCTCGACCTCGGGTGTCAAGGGCATGTCGTTCCGATCGGGCGACCAGTTGCTCGAGGCATCCGTCGTCGCCGGCTCGCTGGGTGAAGCGCTCGACGTGGCCGATGCGCCTGACGTGGCCGACGGCGCCGGCGATTCCGGCGATTCCGGCGTGGCAGACAGTGTCGCCGACGACGCACGGTTCGTCTTCGTGGTCACCGAGGGCGGCTACGCCAAGCGCACCGCGGTCGACCAGTACCGCCTGCAGAATCGCGGCGGTCTCGGCATCAAGGTGGCGAAGCTGAGCGAAGATCGCGGCGATCTCGCCGGCGCCCTGATCGTCGGAACCGACGACGAGGTGCTTGTGGTTCTTGCCAGCGGCAAGGTGGTACGCTCTGACGTCGCCGAGGTTCCCGCCAAGGGCAGGGACACGATGGGCGTCGTGTTCGCGAAGTTCGCGAACGACGACCGGATCATCGCCATCGCGAAGAATTCCGAACGGAATCTCGTGGAGGAGGCCGCAGAGTCCGAAGCGGCCGAGCCCGCGCGAGAGGAGTAACCCTACATGAGTAGCGTCGCCGAGAAGCTGGCCCGCAAGTCCAACCGCAAGACCCCTGCCAAGCAGGTGCGCCTTCGCCTGGTCTACATCGATTTCTGGTCGGCGGTGAAGCTGTCGTTCCTCGTCGCCGTGTGCCTCGCGGTCGTGAGCATCGTCGCGACGTTCCTCATCTACACGGTGCTGAACTCGACCGGCATCTTCCAGAAGATCAACGAGCTCGTGCAAGACGTGGCGGGCGCCGGCGGCGACCTGACGTCGATCCTGTCGCTCGGCAATGTGATGGGCTTCGCCGTCGTGGCGGCGCTGCTGAACCTCGTCGTCACCACAGCACTCGGGGCGATCATCGCGGTGCTCTACAACCTGAGCGTCAAGATCACGGGCGGCATCCTCGTCGGGTTCACCAACAACTGACGCCGCCCTCGGCCCGATTCGGAGATTTCCGGCACGTCCGGTAGTGTTTCCTCTGGCCGAAATTCGGGGATATAGCTCAGGCGGTTAGAGCGCTTCGCTGATAACGAAGAGGTCCGAGGTTCAAGTCCTCGTATCCCCACTCCGTACAATTCCATAACCTTGGATGCTTCGGCATCCGTTCGGGGCCTTAGCTCAGTTGGTAGAGCGCCTGCTTTGCAAGCAGGATGTCAGGAGTTCGAATCTCCTAGGCTCCACAGTTTTCAGACACGTCGAACCGCCGGCGCCGACGCGCCCGTGTTCAGTCGATCATGGTGACGTCGTCGAGTTTCCAGGTCCCGTCGAATGCGGCGGGTGTGGGGCCGTAGATGCGGAAGTACGCGAACCATCCGCGCCCCGGGAGGGTCTGCACCCACGCAGCCGCGTCGGCGTCCCCCTGCTCGGGACCGAAGGCGATGTCGACGTGGTCGGCGTCGAGCTTGCCGTCGAGTTCGAACAGCGACCTGACCGCGGCGGCGCCTTGCGGGGTGTCGATCTGCGAGCGGGTCTGGGCGTCGTAGACCGTGAGCGACCAGAACAAGCCAGCCGGAACCGGCAGAGGTACCCGGAGTCGGTACGAGCGGCCGCCGTCGAGGTACATGTCGGCGGCATCGCGGGCGACGAACCAGTAGAGCGAACCGGTGCCGGCCTGTCGGCGGAACATCACCGGTGAAGTCGCGATGGCCTGGAAGAACCAGGTCTCCCGTGCGTCGACGTCGACACGTCCGTCGATCTCGAAGTCGGCGTTTTCGGGACGCAGGGTCACCCATTCCCAGTGCCGCTCCGGCCAGACCACCCGATCCGGGCGGCGGTCCGCCAGCGACTGCACCCGGAGTTGCGCATCCGCGTCTTCGGCTGCTTCGGTGAGGATGCGGGTCATCCGGTCGTCGGGCTCGAAGGGGGCGTCCGCACGGATCCCGAGCACGGCGAGCTCGCCGATGTACGCGCGATCGCCGGCGTGTACGGGTTCCGTGCTGACGTAGTCGTGCACGAGGCGCCAGTACTCGAGGGTGCCCTGCACGGACGACGGCGTGGTGTCTTGAGGGATCCCGGTCAGCTCGATCCACGTGGGCTGCTGCCAGGCGGCATCATCGTGCAGCGGAACCACGCGCACGGACCTGAGCAACTCGACGGCGGCATCGACGTCGCCGTGCTGCGGGATGGCCCGCAACCCCACCACGACGCGGTTGCCGAGGGCCTGATGCACGAAGCCGTCGTGCGGCAGCTCGCCGTCGTAGGCAGCGGGCAGGAACACGTGCCGGCCACCCTTGCCGGCGTCCGGCCCGGGGATGCCAAGGTCGGCGATCCAGCTCTGGTCGACGTTCAACGCGGCACCCACGATCGGCCCCGGCGGAATGACCACCACGAGCGGACCTGCGGTGACGTCGATCAGCACCGGCGCATACGGGGTATCGGAGTTCAGCGTGAATCCGACCTGACCCGGCCGGGTGTCCATCGTGCCGAACACCCGGTTGGGCTCCACACCCACGGCCCGGGTGCCGGCGAAGATCGCCAGCCCCGACACGGCGGCGAAGAAATGCTTGTAGCAGGTGATCGCGCGCGCGTAGTCGGCGTCGTCGTAGGCGGACGCGATGGTCTGATCGGTGGGGAACCCGCCATTGAATTCGTAGTCGTTGCGGGGTGCCATGCGGAGCCTCCTCGATCGATGATCGCGGGCGTCGCGCTCGCGCACGCTCAGCTTCTCACGGCCTCAGAATCGTGACCAGCATCGACGCGGGCGACGACCGCTACAGTGTCTCAATGGACATCCGCATCGCTGCGTACGGGGTCATCATCCGCGACGAGCGGATCCTGCTCTCGCACTGGAATGAGCACGGTCGCTCGGGGTGGACCTTGCCGGGCGGCGGCATCGAGGACGCCGAGCACCCGGTGGCAGCGGCGCGGCGCGAGATCTTCGAGGAGACCGGGTACGAGGCATCCATCGACCGGCTGCTCGGCATCGACACCATGGTCGTGCCGGCAGCGAAACGGCACTCGGGCGCGACGCCGCTCTATGCGATGCGCGTGATCTACCGGGCGAGCGTGACCGGCGGCGAGCTGCGCAACGAGGTCGACGGTTCGAGCGACGAGGCCGGCTGGTTCGCGCTCGCAGAGGTGCCGCGGCTCAAGCGCGTGAGTCTGCTCGACATCGCATTGCGGCTGAACGCGGCCGAGCCGGCCGACGGAGTGCCACCGGCCGCGCAGGCGTAGCGGGCGACGACGGGACGGCGAGAGCGCGGTCGAGAAACCGGGCGAGAGCGCACGCCCGCGCGCCCGCGGCCGTGTCGCCGACGTTCCGACCGACGTGGTCGAACCGTTCGCGACACGGCCGCGGGTGGCCGAGCTCCCCGCGGGCCGGCGAATCGCACGTGCTGCGACGCCGACCTGCGGGGGCCTGGCTGAGGTGGTGCTGATGATGGTGCGCATGACGACTCAGATCAGCGGCTGCGCGATCACGGCGATGCGCTGGAACTCCTCGGCGTGCAGGCGTGCTGCAGCCAGTTCGTTCCTGCGTCGCTCTGAGACGGCGCTGTGCGTGCGCTGTTCGTCGCGGCGGCGGCCCCAGGCGATGAGCGCGAGGCCGGTGCGTCGTGCGATGCGCTCGTGGAGCTGTCGTGCGTCGACACGGAGGGTGGAGACCTGAGTCGATGAGACTCGGCCGGCGGTGATCGTGCTGGTATTCACGGTGATTCCTTCTGTGTGTTGGGTTGGGTGTTTGCGGTCGGAGGGGTCGAGGTCGCGTCGCCGTCGGTCGCGACGGGCAGCGGGGCGCGCTGGAGCACGTGAGTGTGCTGCTCGCGTCACCGGCGAACAGGCGTGAGCCCGAGACATCCACTGGCCGACGGTGCGGCGGCCGACCGCACGGGTCGGCGAAGGGATGCACGACGGATGCCGCTGGGTCACGCCCGAAGGGCGGAGTGGACGGTCAGGCGCGAACGCGCGAGACGTCGGGGCGAACTGCTAGCAGGCCCGAGGCGCGAGGAGGACTCCCGTGTGGGCTGCAGTAAATGCCGGCTCGAAGATGTGCTTCATCATGGGTATCAACTCCTCTCTGCTTGGCGTGTTGGACACCGATTGAAGACACTAGCGGCATTTTCACGTCGACCGCAAGGCTGTTTCACAGATTCGTCGAGAATCAGGGTGGGCACTGAGATCGGGGGGCGGATGCCGCGTAGCGAGGTGCGCTGTCGGGAGACGCCGATGGCCCCGCCTGGATCAGGCGAGGCCATCGGGAAGTGCGGGGTGGGTCAGGCGCTGGGGCTCGACCCGGCTGCCGGCTCGTCGTCGGCGACCCACAGCTCGTCGTCGGCGCGGAACGTCTGCCAGACGGCGTATGCGACGCCCGCCGCAGCGAGGATGCCGGCGCCGATCGCGAGATACGTGCCGAAGCCCGGCCCGCGCTTCTCCTTGACGACGACGGCCGCACGCGGCGAGACGCGCTCGAGGGCGCGGCGCACCCGGGCGTCGTTGGCGATGTCGCCGATCGACAGCACCGAGCCGAGCGCGTTGCCCACGGTGCGCTCCATGGTGTCGCCCGCGGCACGCGCGACGGTGCTCGCGCGCTGCACGTTGGGGCGCACGTAGCTGTCGTACCCGGTGCGAACGCGTGGCACGACCTCTTCGCGCGTGAGGTGACCGAGTTGACGGCTGGCCTCACGGGCGACGGCGTTGGCGTGCTCGAGCACGTGCTGCTGGTTCTCCCAGAGTTCCCCAGCGTTGCTCTGCAGTCGCTTGAGTTCCTTCCGGCGCTTGCGTGACAGGCTCATCTCGACCTCCATCGATGTGCAGCGAACCCCTCCATCTTGCCACCGAAACAGCTGGAAGCGGGGTGGGAGTCCGAATACGGCATGGCGTCCGGCGAATCCACCCGTGACAGAATATGAGGATGCCGATTCCTACTGCAGTCGCGACGCTCAACACCAACCACGGACCGATCAAGGTCGACCTCTACGGCGACCACGCCCCGAAGACGGTCAAGAACTTCGTCGGCCTCGCCACCGGCGAGATCGAATGGACCCACCCCGCCACCGGCGAGAAGTCCACCGCGCCGCTCTACGACGGCGTCATCTTCCACCGCATCATCCCCGGCTTCATGATCCAGGGCGGCGACCCGCTCGGTCAGGGCGTCGGCGGCCCCGGCTACCAGTTCGACGACGAGATCACCTCTGAACTCGACTTCACCGAGCCCTACGTGCTCGCCATGGCCAACGCCGGCATCCAGGGCGGACGCGGCACCAACGGGTCGCAGTTCTTCATCACGGTCGGCCCCACGACGTGGCTGCAGGGCAAGCACTCCATCTTCGGCAAGGTGACCGACTCCGCGAGCCAGGCCGTCGTCGACAAGCTCGCCGCTGTGGCGACCGACGGTCGCGACAAGCCTCTCGAAGACATCGTCATCGAGAGCGTCACCGTCGAGCAGCTCTGACCCGCGGGTGAGCGACTGGGGGCCTGATCGGGCGAACTTCTGCTACCGGCATCCTGATCGACAGAGCTACATCCTCTGTCAACGATGCGGGCGCACGATCTGCCCCGAGTGCCAGACCCAGGCCCCGGTCGGGGTCATCTGCCCCGAATGCATGCGCGAGCAGCGCGCGAGCGCGCCCCGCACCAAGCCGGCCGTGCTGACACGCGTGCGCTCGGCCGCCGGGCGCGGAGCGCCGGTGGTGACGTATGCGCTCATCGGCATCACGTTTGCGGTGTTCCTGCTGCAACTCGTGCCGGGGCTCGCGATCACGGACCGACTGCTCTATGCCGGCGTCTATTCGTTGCCCGGCAACTTCGAGCCGTGGCGACTGTTCACGTCGATCTTCGTGCACTCGACCGGTCTGATCTTCCATGTGCTGCTCAACATGTACACGCTGTGGATCTTCGGTCAGTTGCTCGAGCGCATGCTCGGCCGGTGGCGATTCCTCGCGCTGTACCTCATCGCGGGGCTCGGCGGCTCGGTCGGCGTGCTCTGGCTGGGTGACCCGCGGGTGGCCGTGGTCGGCGCCTCGGGCGCCATCTTCGGTCTCATGGGCGCGTTCCTGGTGATCCAGCGCCGTCTCGGCGGGCAGACGACGCAATTGTTCGTGCTGCTCGGCATAAACCTCGTGATCGGGTTCATCCCCGGGTTCAACATCGCCTGGCAGGCGCACCTCGGCGGACTCCTCGTCGGCGCGCTCATCGGGTTCATCTACATCGAGACCCGCAAGCCGGCACAGCAGAAGCTGCAGATCTGGCTCCTCGTGGCGGTGGCGGTCGTGCTGTTGCTGTTGAGCATGCGCTACTTCGTCTTCGCGCCGGTGTTCTGACCCAGAAGTTATCCACAGCACTTTCCACAGCTGGGGAGAGTTACACGCGTGTAATTGTCGTCATTACGGGGGACACGGGCCCTCGAGGTTGTCCACAGCCTGTGGACAACTGCGCATCGCACGCGCCGGATTCGGGCGCGACGGCGCCGGTTTCAGACAAGACGGGCCGGTTTCAGACATGACAGGGGGGCGGATGCCGCGGCATCCGCCCCCCTGTCGATCGTTGGTGCGCCGGCGAACGCCAGCGGGTCGTCATGAGGCAGCCGACGAAGGCGATGCCGAAGCCGC
>NZ_JBSHJY010000046.1:0-25249 GCF_053619715.1 Agromyces sp. NPDC055520
GACTTCGGCGCGCGGCATCCGAACCCATTCGGACGCGCAGACCGCGCGCACCTCGCGCATCAGACGAGCGAATCCCGCCAGGCCGCGTGCATCGCCGCGAAGTGCCCCGTGCCGGCGATGAGCTCGGCCGGCGCGCCGTCTTCGACGATGCGCCCGTGCTCCATCACGAGCACCCGGTCGGCGATCGCGACCGTCGACAGTCGGTGCGCGATGATGACCGCGGTGCGGTCGGCGAGCAGTCTCGTGAGCCCCTCCTGCACGAGCCGCTCGCTCGGGATGTCGAGCGAGGAGGTCGCCTCGTCGAGGATCAGCACCGCCGGGTTCGCGAGGAACGCCCGCGCGAACGAGATGAGCTGGCGCTGCCCGGCGCTCACCCGGCCGCCGCGCTTGTTCACGTCGGTGTCGTAGCCGTTCGGCAGCCCCTCGATGAACTCGTGCGCACCGACCGCCATGGCCGCGCGCACGATCTCGTCGAACGAGGCGTCGGGCTTGCCGAGCGCGATGTTGTCGGCCACCGAGCCCGAGAAGAGGTACGCCTCCTGCGTGACCATGACGATCGCGCGCCGCAGGTCTTTCGGGTGCAGCTCGGTGAGCGAGACGCCGTCGAGGGTGACCGTGCCGTCGCTCGGGTCGTAGAAGCGCGCGATGAGCTTGGCGAGCGTCGACTTGCCGGCGCCCGTCGAGCCGACGAGCGCGACGGTCTGCCCCGCCGGCACGTCGAGATCGAAACGGGGCAGGATGACGCGGTCCCTCGTGTACGCGAACTCGACGCCGTCGAAGCGCACGCGCCCCTCGGCGTTCCACAGGTCGACCGGTTTCACGGGGTCGGGCACGCTCGGCTCCTCTTCGAGCACGCCCGAGATCTTCTCGAGCGCCGACGAGGCCGACTGGTACCCGTTGTAGAACATCGCCATGTCCTCCATCGGGTCGAAGAACCGCTTCGTGTAGAGCACGCTCGCCAGCAGCACGCCGACGCCGAGCGCCCCATCGACCACCCGGAACCCGCCGACCACGAGGGTGACCGCCACCGCGGTGTTTCCGATGAGCGCGAGGCCGGGGTTGTAGACGGCGAAGAGCCCGAGCACCTTGGCGTTCACGCCGCGGTAGTCCTCGACGAGCCCGCCGAACTCGACCTCGTTGCGCCGCTGCTTGCGGAACGCCTGCACCGCGCGGATGCCCGTCATGGTCTCGACGAACTGCACGATGAGCCTGGCCGACGCCACCCGCGAACGCCGGAACAGCGATTGCGAGCGCACCTGGAACCAGCGCGTGAGGATGCCGAGGGGAACGAGCGCGACGAGCAGCACGAGCGCCGACGGCGCATCGACGATCACGAGCATGACGGCCGTGAACACCATGTACATGAGTCCGCGCACGAGCAGCGTCAGCCCCTCGTCCATGAGTTCGCGGATCGCGTCGAGGTCGCTCGTCTGCCGCGAGATGATGCGCCCCGAGGTGTACGACTCGTGGAACTCGAGCGAGAGCTTCTGCGTGTGCAGGAACACCCGGGTGCGCAGGTCGATGAGCACCGCCTGGCTGATGCGCGCCGACAGCCGGATGTACACCGAGATGAGGAACGCGCCGATGAGCCCGGTCACGAGGTAGGCGAGGCCGGCGAACGCGACCGGGAACCAGTCCTGCTTCACGAGGGCCGGGATGCCCTGGTCGATGCCGTAGGCGATGAGCGCGGGGCCCGCCACCTGAGCGGCCGACGAGACGACGATCGCCGCCGCCGTCAGCCACAGCTTGCCCTTCAGCGGGGCGAGCAGCGAGCCGAGCAGCCGCCGCGAACGGGCGCGGATCTGCGCCGACTCGGCCTTTGAGTAGTCCTGGCGTTCTTCGCCCTGCACACCGGTGACGCTCATGATGCCGCCTCCTCTCGGATCGTGGAGTCTCTGGTCTTGGTGTCTCTGGTCGTGGGGGCGCCGATGGCGTCGCCACCCGTGCTTCGGCGTTCGTCGTCTTCGAGGCTCGTGATGACGAAGCGGTAGTGCTCGCTCTCGCGAAGCAGCTCGGAGTGCGTGCCGACGGCGGTGACCCTGCCCTCCTCGAGCAGCGCCACCCGATCGGCCAGCATGACCGTCGAGGGCCGGTGCGCGACGATGAGCGCGGTGGTCGAGGCGAGTACTGAGCGCAGCTCGGCCTCGACCCTCGCCTCGGTCGCGACGTCGAGCGCCGAGAGCGGGTCGTCGAGCACGAGCACCGCGGGCTTTGCCGCGACGGCGCGCGCGAGCGCGAGCCGCTGCCGCTGGCCGCCCGAGAGGCTCATGCCCTCTTCGCCGACCTTCGTGTCGAGCCCGTCGGGCAGTTCGTAGGCGAAGCCGGCCTGGGCGATGCGCAGGGCCTCGCCGAGCACCCGATCGGCCTCGGCCCGCACCGCGGGGTCGTCACCCGCGAGCTCCGGGCGACCGAGCAGCACGTTGTCTCTGACCGAGGCGCTGAAGAGCGTGGCATCTTCGAACGCCATCGCGATGTGGGTGCGCAACTCGTCCCTGCTGAAGGCGCGCACGTCGACGCCGTCGAGCGTGACCGAACCGGCAGTCACGTCGTAGAGGCGCGTCGTGAGCGCGGTCATCGTGGTCTTGCCGCAGCCGGTGAGGCCGACGAGCGCCATCGTCTCGCCTGGCTCGAGCACGAGGTCGACGCCGTCGAGCAGGTCGCCGAACCGCGACGGCGAGTCCTGGTAGCGGAAGTGCACGTCGTTGAACGCGAGCTCGCCGCGCGGCCGCTCGAGCGAGCGCGGTTCGGCCGGGTCGACGATCGTGTTCTCGCTGTCGAGGATGTCGAAGAACCGGTCGGTCGCGGTGCGGGCGTCGAGGGCGAACGCGAGCATGAAGCCGATCGACTCGATCGGCCAGGCGAGCACGGTCGCGGTCGCGAAGAACGCGACGAGTTCGCCGACCGAGAGCTGGCCCTGGGCGGCGAGCCAGACGCCCACCACGAGGCAGAGCGACAGGGCGATCGCCGGCACGACCATGATCCACACCCAGATGTTGGCGTCGAGGCGCGCCTTCTCGATCTCGGTCGAACGCAGCGACTCGGCCTGCGCACGGAAGGTCGAGAGGGCGTGCTTGCCCCGGCCGAACGCCTTCAGCACGCGGATGCCGTGCACCGACTCCTCGACCGCGGTCGCGAGGTCGCCGGCCTGGTCTTGACTGAGCCGCGACATCTCCGAGTACCGGCCCTCGAAGCGCCATCCGGCCCACCACAGCGGCAGCGAGCAGACGAGGAAGATGAGCCCGAGGAACCAGTTCATCGACATCAGGATGCCCACGCCGACCACGATGATGACGACGTTGGCACCGGTCAGCACGAGTCCGAACGACAGCCAGCGCCGGATGAGGCCGAGATCGCTGACCGCGCGCGAGAGCAGCTGGCCGCTCGGCCAGCGGTCGTGGAAGCTGACCGGAAGGTCTTGCAGCTTCGCGTAGAGCGCGTTGCGCATGCGCGCCTCGACCCTCGTGCCCGGGCCGACGACGAGCCAGCGACGGATCGCGAAGAGGGTCGCCTCGATCGCACCGAGCACGAACACGAGCAGGGCGAGCGGGATGACCGCGTCGGCCTCCTGTTTCGCCAGGGGGCCGTCGACGATCTGCTGCAGCACTTGCGGGATCGTCAGTGCGATGAGCTGGGCGACGAGCGCGGCCGCCATGCTGCCGGCGAACGCGGGCATCGCAGGGCCGGCGTACCCGCGCAGTCGCCAGAGCGCGCGAACGGTGCTGAGCCGCGGCGGCTGCGACGCGGGTTCGGGCGCGTCGGGCGCGGTCGGCGTTTGCAGGGTTACGGACACAGCCGGTTCCAATCGGATGGGGGCGTCGAACACCCGGTCGCGGGCCGGTTCGACGAAACGGTGGTGAGAGTGGAGGTGACGCGGATCGCGAGAACGCGTGAAACCGCGAAGCAGGCGGAGCCTGTGAGCGAAGGCGAGTGAGCTGCCCGACGAGCAGCTGGCCCGGCGAGCAGCTACCCGGCGAGCCCGCTGGGGAGATGCGCCGGGCGGGCAGAGCCGGTCGCCGCGATCGTGCGGGCGTCGGTTTCTGTCTGCATGGTGTCCTCCTGCAAGTCGTCTGCGAACCTCGAGGCCGGCCAGAACTCAATCGGCGACCAGCCCTACAGAATATGGGTACTGGCGGGTAGCGCGCAACCCCCTCTGCAGCGCTAGGCTTTGCGAATTCGTCACCGCGTGAGCGACGACGGCGAGCCCTGCACTCGCCCTCTCCATCGGCCCTGCGCCGCCGCGCGAACGACCCGATCGACGAGGAGCACGCGTGGGAGCGGCACGGACAGCGTTCGCCCGTGCGAACGCCCGCGCCGGTGTGCTCGCGTCGATCGCCGCCGTCGTACTGCTGCTCGCCGGCCTGTCCACCGCGGTCGTCGACTCCCTCGCGGGCGCATCGGCGGGTGCCGTGCGCGACGGGCTCGCGGCCGCCCAGGGCACCGCGGGCGCGGCGCGCTGGCAGATCAGGGTCGCGCACGACCCGAAGGCCCAAGCGGATGCCGCGGCGTCGGTGCTCGATCGCATGGTCGCGCCGTACGGGGCGAACTGGAGCCGCAGCATCGAGACCGCGCCGGTCGAGGCGACGAGCGGCGACACGTCGTTCGGGGCGGTGCTGCTCGCCGATCCCGGTGCAGCCGAGCGCTCCGAACTCGTCGCCGGAGACTGGCCCGATGCGGCCGCTGCGATCGCGGCCGCGACGGCCGAATCCGCCGAGCCGGCGACCCTGCACGCGGCCGCCGCCGCGGCGCTCGGACTCGCACCCGGCGACCTCGTCGAACTCACCGGCACCGATCGGCGCCTGCTCGTCGTCGGAACGTGGCTGCCGATCGAGCCGGGCGGGCCCGCGTGGTTCGGCGAGGGTGTCGTGGCGACGGGTGCCACGGTCGACGGAGCGGGTCCGTTCCTCGTGGCCGAGTCGTCGACGCTCGACGTGCCGGCCGCGATCGTCGCCCGCTGGACGGCGGTCTCCGACCTCGAGGCCGCGACCCCCGAGTCGGCGAGGCTGCTGCGCTCGGAACTGCCCGACGTCGAGCCCGCCCTTCGCGCCCAGTCGTCGATCGGCACCGACGGGCTGAGCGCGCTCGGCGGCCTCGACGGCACGCTGACACGGCTGCTGGCGGGCCTCAGTGCGGTGCGGGCGATCGCGCCCCTGCCGCTGCTGCTGCTCGCGTTCACGGGATTCGCCGCCATCACCCGGCTCGCGGCCCTGCTCGGTGCCGCTCGGCGCGGCGAGACCGTGCTGCTGCGTGCCCGCGGCGCCTCGGCCGGCCGACTCGCGCGCGACACCGCGATCGAGGTCGCGGTGGTCGGGGTACCGGCCGCCATCATCGGTGCGGCCGGCGCCGAGGCGGTGCTCATGGCGATCCGCCCGGGCGACGGTCGCGACTGGGGCACCGCGGCGGTCGCGGCATCCGCCGTGTTCGTGGCGACCCTGCTCGTCGTCGCCGGCCGCGCCTGGCTCGACGCGCGGCGCCCGGTGGTGCGCGGCTCGGGCGACGAGGTCGGCCGCGTCGCGCGAGGACTCGGGGCCGCTGGCGGCGTGCTGCTCATCGTGCTCGCCGCGGTCTCGTTCTGGCAGTTCCGGTTGTACGGTTCCCCGCTCGTGACGAGCGCATCGGGCTCGCTCGAGGTCGACCCCGTCGCCGTGCTCGCCCCGATGCTCGCGCTCCTGGCCCTCGCGCTCGCGGCGCTCTGGCTGATCCCGCCGGTCGACGCCCTTCTCGAACGGCTCGCCGCCGCCAGGCCCGGCCTGGTGCCCGTGCTGCCGATGCGCCAGCTCTCGCGGCGCGCCTCGCTGTACGCCGCCGCCTCGCTCGTCACGACGCTCGCCGTCGCCGGCCTCACCCTGTCGGCCGCATTCTCGGGCGCGTGGCAGGGCATCGACCGCACGGCCGCGGCGCTCACCACCGGCGGCGAGGTACGGGTGGCGTACGCCGGTCGCGACGTCGTGCAGGGCCCCGACCCGCTCGCACTCGACGACCCCCTCGCCGGCGTCGAGGGGGTCACCGCACAGGCGCCCGTGGTCAACGGCGAGGTGCGCATCGGCTCGGAACGCGCCACGCTGGTGGCGGTGCCCGTCGGCGACGCCGGCCCGGCCTCCCCCGGCACCGGTGCCGCTCGAGCCGCCGCCCTGCTCGAGGACTCATCGGCCGCCGCGGGGCCCGCCGTGCCGGACGGCGCCGCCTCGCTCGACGTGGCCGCGGCGATCGAGGCGGCGCCGGGCACGGGCGGCGCCGTCGCCGTGAGCGCGTGGTTCCTCACCGAGGCCGGGGCCGCGACCGAGACGCCCCCGGCGACGCTCGACATCGCGTCGGGCGGCGGCGAGGTGCGGCTCGAGGTGCCGGTCGCGGCGGGGCTGCGGTTCATCGGCCTCGAAGCCGCACTCTCCGGCGCCGGCGGCGCCGACGTGCTCGTCTCGTTCGGCCCGATCTCGTTCGACGGCGAAACCGTCGCCGGACCGGGTTTCGAGGTCGAGCGAGACCACCTGCTCACGACGAGGTCGTCGACCGCCCGGGCCACGCTCGTCGACGGCGGCAGCGACCCCTTGCCCGTCGTGCTCGGTGCCGAGCTGGCCGAGCGCATCGCGGCAGAGCTCGGCGACCGATTCGTCTTCCGCGTGCTCACGGGCGGTGCCGAGGTCGACGCCGTCGTGGCAGGGGTGATCCCCGTCGTGCCCACCGCCGGCGCCGGCGGCGTGCTCGCCGACCTCGCCGCGTTCGAGCGGTACGCCTTCGATGCCGGCGCGGGCGTGCCGGCGTTCGGGGAGCGGTGGATCGCGGCAGCCGACCCCGACCGGCTGGCTGCCGATCTCGGCCGCGAGCAGGGGTCAGCGGTCATCGCCGAAGCGAGATCGGCCTCGTCGTCGGCTCCGTTCATCTCGCCTGCGATCGCGTCCCTGTGGATCGGCGCCGCCGGGGCCCTGGTCTTCGCCCTCATCTCGGTCGTCGCCCTCGTCGCCGCGCTCGGCGGCAGCCGTCTCGGCGAGATCGTCGTGCTGCGCGCCCTCGGCGTCACCGCTCGCACGCAATCGCGGGCCCGCCTCGCCGAGCTCTCGGTGACCCTCGGCACCGCCGTCGTGGCCGGTGCGCTCGTCGGGTTCGCGACGGCGCTCGTCACGGCCCGTGAACTCGCACGCGCCGCCGTCGCAGGGGTGCCCGCCGTGGTGCCCGTCGAGTTCGGCGTCGACCTCGTGCCGTGGCTCGTCGGCATCGCCGCGTTCCTCGTGCTCGCGGCCGCCATCGCGGCGGGCGCCGCGGCATCCGTTCGGCGCACCGCCTCGCGCCCCGGCCTCAGGCAGGAGGACGCATGACCGGCGTGCACCGTTCGCGACTGAGCGCCGCGGGGCTGCTGCGACGACAGTTCTTCGCGGGACCGCTGGCCTCCGTGCTGCTCGCGCTGCTCGTGCTCGCCGGCGCGCTGCTCGCCACGGGCGTGCCGCGGGCCGTCTCGGCGATGCACACGGCGGCGCTCGAGCAGTCGCTCGAACAGATCCCCGCCCGTGAGATCGACCTGGTCGCCTCGAGCCGCAACCTGCCCGAGCTCGGCGCCTCCCCCGGCGAGACGACGCTGTCGCCCGAGGTCGACGCGGTCTGGGGCCGGCAGGAGCAGCGCCTGCTCGATGTCCGTGCCGACATGCCGGCGTTGCTGCAGCGGGTCACGGGCGACCCCCTCACCGCCCTCGTCGCCGGGCCGACCCGGGCGGGCGTCATCGGCGCGGCGGCCGGCTCGAACGTGTACCAGCTCTTCACGGCGTTCGACCCGAGGGTGCGCGAGCACGTCGCACTCACCGGGGGCGAATGGCCCGCGACCCTGACCGGCCCCGTGCCGAGCGACACGCCCCTCGAGATCGTGCTCGCCGACACCGTCGCCGACGAGATGGAGTGGGCGCTCGACGACATCCGCTCCATCGCGCTCGGCACAGTGCCCCAAGACGTGCGGCTCGTCGGCACCTTCGCCGCGATCGACCCCGACGACGGGTTCTGGACGCATCTGCCGCAAGTGGCCCTCGAACCGGCGGTCGTGTACAACGCCGCCGGCGACCTCGAGATCACGGGGCTCGGCTTCGCCGACCCCGTGTCGTGGGCCGCGCTCGAGGACTCCGAGCTGCCGACCGCCATGGACCTGTGGTTCCCGGTCATCCCCGATCGCATCACGGGAGCGGATTCGGCCGAGCTCGTCACCCAGCTCGACGAGTTCTCGAGCCTCGCGTTCGAACTCGGCGACGGCGGCTGGGAGCACTGGTACGCGACGATCGGCTTCGTCTCGTTCTCGAGCGGCCTCGGCGCCGCCCTCGACGAGGCCGCGGTCGCGGCGAGCGCGAGCGACGCGGTGCTCGCCACGACCGCGTCGGGCCCGATCGGGGTCATGGTGGCCGTGCTCGTGCTCGGCGCCCGGGTCGTGTTCGAGCGACGCCGCACGGGGCTCGAGCTCGCGGCGGCCCGCGGTGCCTCACCCGGGCAGCTCCGCGGCATCCTCGCCATCGAGGGCCTCGCCATCGGCGTACCGGCGGCCGTCGTCGGCGGCGTGCTCGGCATGCTCACCGTGAGCGCCGACGCGGGCCCGGGCGGGTGGGCGATCGCCGCGCTCTTCGCCTTCACCCCGGCGGCGCTGCTCATCGCCGCCGCGCCGGCCCTCAGCCCGCTGCGCCGGGCCCGCACCGACCTCGGCCGGCCGACCACCGGCCGCCTCCGCTGGATCGGCGAAGTGCTCGTCGCCGTGCTCGCCGTCACCGCCGTCGTGCTGCTCTACCGACGCGGCCTCGCCACCTCGACGGCGACGACCGGGGTCGACCCCCTGCTCGCGGCCGTGCCGCTGCTGCTCTCGCTGCTCGCGTGCCTCGTCGTGCTGCGCGTCTATCCGATCCCTCTCGCCGCGCTCGTGCGCCGCACCTCGCGCGGGGCGGGGCTCGTGCCGTTCCTCGGTTCGGCGCGGGCGCTGCGCGACCCCTCGGCCGGACTCGTGCCGGTGCTCGCCGTCGTCGTGGGCGTCTCGGTCGCCGTGTTCTCGTCGGTGCTGCTCGGCACGGTGCAGACCGGCGTCGAGCGGGCGGCCGACGCGCAGGTCGGCGCCGACGCCGCCGTGGGCGGCACGCCCTTCACCCTCGCGCAGCTCGACGAGTTCGCGGCCGTGCCGGGCGTGGCCGCGACCGCTCCCGTGTACTCGGCCAAGCCCACGAAGATCACCGCCGACGGCCGCACGCACACCGCGACCCTCATCGTCGTCGACACCGACGAGATGCGGCAGGTGCAGCAGGGCCGCGACGAGGTGACCCCGCTGCCGACGACACTCGCCCCGAACGGCGGCGATGCGGCCGATGACGACAACGCGGCCGACGACAGCGACGCGGCCGGCGCACCCGTGCCCGTGCTGCTCTCGAAACCGGTCGCCGATTTCGTCGCGGGCACCGAGTCGGCCGAGCTCGACGGCGAGCCCTTCGACGCGGTCGGCGTCGTCGACGGCCGCACGGCCTTCTCGCCGCGCGCGAACTGGGTGCTCATGGACGTCGCCGACGCGAAGCCGTTCACCGCGACCCTCGTGCCCCGCTCCGTGCTCGTGCGCTTCGAGCCCGGTGCCGACGCCGACGAGGTCACCGCGGCCCTCGCCGAGATCGCCGGGTCCGACGCGACCGTCGTCACGCCCGAGGGCCTGCTCGACGAGTTGCGCGCGTGGCCCACCACGCAGGGCCTCGTGATCTCGCTCATCGTCGCGATCGTGCTCGCGAGCCTGCTCACGGCGCTCGCGATCGTGCTGACCCTCGTCGTCGGGCGTCCGGCCCGCGACCGCCTGCTGCCGTTGCTGTCGACGCTCGGCCTCGGCCGCCGCGGCGAACGCACGCTCGTCGTCTGGGAGATCGGCCCGGTCGCCCTCATCGCGCTCGCCGCCGGCGCCGTGCTCGGCGCCGCGCTGCCGTTCGTCGTGCTCGCCGGCATCGACCTGCGGGCATTCACCGGCGGCGACGCCCAGCCTGCCGTCGCGTTCGACCCCTGGCTCATCACCGCGGTGCTCGCGGGCAGCGTGATCGTGACGATCGTCGCGGCCGCCGCGGCATCCCGAGTCGACAGCAATGGCGTCGCCGCTCGCGCGATGCGCAAGGAAGAGGAAGGATGACCCCGTGACCCTCACCGACACGACGACGCCGGCGCAACCGGCCGACGCGACGCCCCCCACGTCGCAGCCGCACATCCTGTGCACCGATCTCGTGCGCATCTTCAGTGCCGACGGCGTCGAGGTGCAGGCGCTGCAGGGGCTCAACCTGCGGGTCGACCCCGGCGAGATGGTCGCGGTCGTCGGCGCCTCGGGCTCGGGCAAGTCGACGCTCCTGACGATCCTCTCGGGGCTCGACACCGCCACTGCCGGTGTCGCCCGTGTCGCGGGGCACGACCTGCTCTCGATGGGCGGCCGCGAGCGCGTCGCCTACCAGCGGCACACGGTCGGTTTCGTCTGGCAGCAGACCTCGCGGAACCTGCTGCCGTACCTGACCTCGGCCGAGAACGTGGCCCTCGCGATGAACGTCGCGGGCACCCTGCGCGGCGCCGCGCGTGCGACGCGGGTCGACGAACTGCTCGAACTGCTCGAGGTCGGCGAGATGCGCGACCGCCGCCCGGGCGAGCTCTCGGGTGGGCAGCAGCAGCGGGTCGCGATCGCGGTGGCGCTCGCGAACTCGCCGCAGGTGCTGCTCGCCGACGAGCCGACCGGCGAACTCGACGAGCAGACCTCGGCGGCGGTGCTCGAGGCGATGCGCGGGGTCAACGACGAGCTCGGCGTCACGACCCTCATCGTCACGCACGACCCGACCGTCTCCGACCACGTGCGTCGCACCGTGCAGATCCGCGACGGCCGCACCTCGACCGAGGTGCTGCGCTCGACCCGGCTCGACGAGCACGGCGAAGAGCAGCACGTCGCCGAGGAGTTCGCGGTGCTCGACCGGGTCGGCCGCCTGCAGTTGCCGCACGACTTCATGCAGAGCCTCGAGCTGCGCGATCGCGTGCGGCTCGCGCTCGAGGCCGATCACGTCGGCGTCTGGCCGGGCGACGGCGAGCGAGCGGATGCCGCGGCGCCCGCGAAACCAGATCGGCCGGTGTCGCCCGGGGGTTCCGACGAGCCCGTGACCGGCAAGCCGGGTTCCGACGAGCCGGGTTCCGACGAGCCGGGTTCCGACGAGCCGCTGACCCGGCGTGCGCGGCGTGCAGAAGAGCGAGCGGCGGCCGCCGCCCCGCCGGCGCGTTCGGGCGGCGACCGCGAGGCGGAGGAGGAGCGATGAGCACGCTGCGCGCCGAATCGATCAGCCGAGTCTTCGAGTCGAAGGCCGGCGCCGTGCACGCCGTCGCCGACGTCTCGCTCGAGGTGCGCCCCGGCGAGCTGCTCGTCGTGACGGGCCCATCGGGCGCCGGCAAGACGACCCTGCTGAACCTGCTCGGCGGTCTCGACCGGCCGACCTCGGGGCGGGTGTTCCTCGGCGACGACGAGCTCTCGGCGCTCGGCGACGACGCGCTCGCCGCGGTGCGGCGCGATCGCCTCGGCTACGTCTTCCAGTCGTTCGGGCTGATCCCCGTGCTCTCGGCGGCCGAGAACGTCGAGGTGCCGCTGCGCCTCCAACGCATGGACCCCGCCGAACGCGACGCCCGCGTCGCCGAGTCGCTCGAGCTCGTCGGGCTCGCCGGCCACGCCGCACAGCGCCCGTACGAGCTCTCGGGCGGCCAGCAGCAGCGAGTCGGCATCGCGAGGGCGCTCGCCGCGCGCCCGCAACTGCTGCTCGCCGACGAGCCGACCGGACAGCTCGACAGCGGCACCGCCGCGACCGTCATGAACCTCATCGGCGAGCTCGTGCACGCCCGCGGCGTCGCCGCCGTCGTCACGACCCACGATCCGGCGCTCGTGGGCCGGGCCGACCGCGTGCTCGAACTGCACGACGGCCGGTCGGTCTCGATCGGCGCACCGGCATCGCGCAGCACGGCCGCAGAGCTCAGCGCACCCGCACCGACAGGCACGTGACGCAGCCCTCGAGCTTCTCGAACTCGCCGATGTCGACCGTGACGACCCGGTAGCCGAGGCTCGCGAGCATCGCCGCCGTCTGCGGCGCCGACGACGACATGAGCAGCGACTCGCGCGACAGCTCGACCACCGCGACGCCCTCGGGTTCGAAGACCGGCAGGAACCGGGGGAAGAGCGTCGTGACGTCGAGCAGCGCCGGGTCGCCGATGATCGTGCCGTCGGGCAGCGCCGTGGCGGCGCTCTTCAGGTGCAGCGCCTTCGTGATCGGCACCGCGACCACGGTGTACCGGTGCGGCGTGAGCAGGGTGCGCAGTTGCCGGATGCCCTCGGCGTTCGTGCGCGCCGACGCCCCGACGTAGACCGTCGAGCCGACCTTCAGCACGTCGCCGCCGTCGAGGGTGCCCGGCAGCTCGATGCGGGCCACCGTGATGCCGGGCACGGCACGCACCGCGCGCTCGACCGCCTCGACCTCGGGCCGGCGCGATTCGGCGCCCGGGCTCGCGAGCACGGCGAGGTCGCCGAACATCACGACCGTGTCCTCGACGAAGACGGAGTCGGCCAACTCGGGCGCCGCGTCGACCTCGATCGTCTCCCAGCCCTCGGCCACGAGGGCGGCGCAGTAGTTGTCCCACTGCCGGTCGGCGAGCGCCTGATCGACCGGTCGCCGGTCGCGGTGGGTCAATTCGGCCTCGTCGAGGTTCGATGCCGGGATGCGCACGAGCGCGATGCGCCGGTCGATCGCCTCCGGCGCGTAGGCGAGGATGCCGCGCAGCACCACGGGCGCGAGCAGCATCTCGCCGACGATCACCGAGAGGATGAAGATCAGGTTGAGGCTCACGAGCGAGCCGACCACGAAGAGCAGGATCGGGCCCGACATCGCAGTGCCGATGGCGCTGGCCGTGACCGTCGTCGCGATGAGGGCGGCGAGGCATCCCGATGTGAAGCCCGTGATGAGCGTCAGGAACCACGCCCGCGTCGCGCCCACCCCGTTCGCGACCGCGAGCAGCACCCACGCGACGAACGCGGCGAGCGCGAAGTGACCGAACACCTGGCCGAGCACCTGCGGCGACTGCCCGCTGCCGATGAAGAACGCGAGCAGCGCCACGAGCATCGCGGCGAGGGCGACGGCCGCCGCTGAGGCGAGCACCGCCGCCACCCGCCGCCCCGGAGTGATCGCCGGAGTGAACCGGGCCGGGGCGGTCGGGGGCATGGCGGGGGTCGTCATGACGACGAGCCTACTGGCCGCACCGAGCGCGTTGCGGCGTGCGACCGCCGCGCGCTCAGTTCGCGGCGTCGAGCCGGGCGCGGGCGAGTCGCTCCGCCGCTTCGAGGGTCGTCGTGCCCTCGGCACGGGCGCTGCGCAGCACGGATGCCACGGTGTCGCCGATGCCCTCGATGCGCGCGTCCAGCGCGGCCTGGTCGGCCCCGGGCTCGCTCGCGACATCGAGGTAGATGACCCCGCCCGCGTTGACCACGAAGTCGGGCGCCCAGACGATGCCGCGCTCGAGCAGCAGCTCGGCGACGTCGCGCGAGGCGAGCTGGTTGTTCGCGGCGCCCACGACGGCGGCGACGCGCAGCTCGCGCACCACCTCGGGCGTGAGCACGCCGCCGAGTCCGCAGGGCACGAAGACGTCGGCCTCGACGAGGTGCGCCTCGGCCGGCTCGACCCACGCCGCGCCGAGCTCGTCGGCGAGGGCGCGCTTGGCCCCCGCGACATCCGTCACCGTCAGGCGGGCGCCGGCGGCCGCGAGGCTCCGCGCGAGGCGACCGCCCACCTGCCCGAGGCCGGCGATCACGAAGTGCCGGCCCGCCGGGTCGTTCGAACCGAAGATCTCGCCGAGCGTCGCGAGGATCGAGGCGTGCACCCCCGCGGCCGTCGCATCGGCCGGCTCGCCGACGCCGCCCTGCTCGGGCGGAAGGCCGCACACGTGCTCGGTGCGCTCGTGCACGACGGCCATGAGCTCGGCGCTCGTGCCGACGTCTTCGGCGGTCATGTACGCGCCGCCGAGCGACTCGATCGCGTCGCCGAGGTCGAGCATGGCGTCGTGGGTCGTCGCGGCGTCGAGGGTCGTGCCGGCCGGAATCGCGATGACCGACTTGCCGCCGCCGCGCGCGAGACCCGCTGCGGCGTTCTTCATGGTCATCGCCTGCGAGAGGCGCAGGGCGTCGGCGAGGGCGTCGGTCCAGTGGCCGTAGTGCCAGAGTCGGGCACCGCCGAGGGCCTGCCCGAGCCTCGTCGAGTGCACGGCCACGATGATCGTGAGCCCGGAGCGGACGCCGCGGGTGATGAGCACCCGCTCGTGGTCGGGCGCCTCCGTCGGCAGTGCGGCGTTCACGCCGTTCGCGGCGGCGGCCGGGGTCGACGCAACGGGGGTCGCCGTGGCATGGGTGATCGTCATCGATCGTTCTCCTTGAATCATCCGCTTCGTAGGCGGAACCTGACCCGGCGCCTCATGAGCACGGGTTCACCTCAAGGGTACCGCCGCGCTCATGCGCTCGCTCGCATGCCGCGGCATCCGACACGCAGCTCGCACGCAGCCCCGCTGTTCGGCCGCGCCGACTTCACCGCACCGCACCGACCGCACGCATTCTCATCACCGAACCGCACTCCTCGTCACCGCACGTCACTCATGTTGTAGGACTCTTGGCGCTTTGTAGGACGTCTCCAGCCGCAGGTGTCCTACAGAGGCTCACATGTCCTACAAAGCCGCGGGCTGCGCGGCGGGGGTGGAGCAGAGAGAGAAGTGGAGCAGAGAGAGAAGAGGACGCGGAGGGAGAGCGCTCAGTGGAAGAAGTGGCGCTCGCCCGTGAAGTACATCGTGACGCCGGCCTCGCGAGCCGCCGCGATCACCTCTTCGTCGCGCACCGACCCGCCGGGCTGCACGACCGCGCGCACGCCGCCGTCGAGCAGGATCTGCAGGCCGTCGGCGAAGGGGAAGAACGCGTCGGATGCCGCGACCGACCCCGCCGCCCGCTCCCCCGCACGCTCGACCGCGAGCTTGCACGAGTCGACGCGGTTGACCTGGCCCATGCCGACGCCGACCGAAGCGCCGCCCGAGGCGAGCAGGATCGCGTTGGACTTCACCGCGCGGCACGCCGTCCACGCGAACTCGAGGTCGGCGAGAGTCGCCTCGTCGGCGGGCTCGCCCGCGGCGAGGGTCCACTCCGACGCTGGTGCGAAGTGCCGGTCGGCCTGCTGCAGGAGCATGCCGCCCGAGACCTGGCGCAGCTCGACCGCCGTCGGCGTGAAGCCCTCGGGCAGCGTCAGCAGGCGGATGTTCTTCTTCTGCGAGAGCAGCTCGAGCGCCTCGCCCTCGAAGGCCGGCGCGATGAGCACCTCGGTGAAGATGCCCGACACCGTCTCGGCCATCGCGAGGGTGACGGTGCGGTTGGCGGCGATGACGCCGCCGTAGGCCGACACCGGGTCGCACTCGTGCGCCCGGCGGTGCGCATCGGCGATGGGGTCGGATGCCCCGGCCGACGCCACGGCGATGCCGCACGGGTTCGCGTGCTTGATGATCGCCACGGCGGGCTCGTCGAAGTCGAACGCCGCGCGCACCGCCGAGTCGGCGTCGACGTAGTTGTTGTACGACATCTCTTTGCCGTGCAGCTGCACGGCCTGCGCGATGCCGGGCCGCCCGCCCTGCGAGGCGTAGAGCGCGCCCTTCTGGTGCGAGTTCTCGCCGTAGCGGAGGTCGGCGTCCTTCGTCCAGGTGCCGCCGACCCACGCCGGGAACGGCGACTCCTCGGCGGGCTGGTCGGGGGCGACGACGCTGCCGAGCCACGAGGCGACGGCGACGTCGTACGACGCCGTGTGGCGGAACGCCTCGCGCGCGAGCTCGGTGCGCTGGGCGAGGGTCGTGCCCCCGGCGGCGACCGCGACGGCGATCTCGTCGTAACGGCCGGGCGAGACGACCACGGCGACGTTCGCGTGGTTCTTCGCCGCCGCGCGCACCATGGCCGGCCCGCCGATGTCGATCTGCTCGATGACGGCGTCGGGGGCGGCGCCCGCGGCGACGGTCTCGGCGAACGGATAGAGGTTCACGACCACGAGCTCGTAGGGCTCGATGCCGAGGCCCGCGAGCTCGGCCTCGTGGCTCTCGAGACGGAGGTCGGCGAGCAGCCCCGAGTGCACGGCGGGGTGCAGCGTTCGCACTCGGCCATCGAGGTGCTCGGGGTAGCCGGTGACCCCGGCGACCTGCGTGACGGGCAGGCCCGCGTCGGCGATGGCCGTGCCGGTGCCGCCCGTCGAGACGATCTCGACGCCGGCGCCGACGAGCGCCGTGGCGAGCTCGACCAGGCCGCGCTTGTCGCTCACGGCGATGAGCGCTCGGCGCACCGGCACGAGGTCGCGTTCGCGGTAGAGGCTGGGGTCGATGGCGGGGCCGCTCATGATCGTGCGAGTTCCTTCAGGTCGAGGTGCGAGTTGGCGATGTCGAGCACGGCCTGGATGAGCAGGCGCCGTTCGACGGGCTTGATGCGGTCGTGGAGGCTCGACTCGGTATCGCCCGGCAGCACCGGGATGCGCTCCTGCGCGATGATCGGCCCGCCGTCGACCGAGTTGTCGACGACGATGAGGCTCGCGCCGGTCTGCGTGACGCCCGCGGCGAGCGCGTCGCGCACCCCGTGCGCGCCGGGGAACTCGGGCAGGTAGGCCGGGTGGGTGTTGATGAGGTGCGGTGAGAAGGCGTCGACGACGGCGGGCGGCACGAGCCGCATGAGGCCCGAGAGCACGACGACGTCGGGCTCCCACCGCGCCACCTCTTCGATGAGGGCGTCGCCCCAGGCGTCGCGGTCGGGATACGCCGTGAAGGGCACGGAGAACGTCGGCACGCCGTACTCCTCGCCGAGCACGAGCCCCTCGGCGTCGCGGTCGGCGCCGATCGCGACGACCCGCGCGGGGAACTCCGCGTCGGCGGCGGCGTCGAGCAGGGCGCGAAGGTTCGATCCGGTGCCCGAGATGAGGACGACGAGCTTCAGCACTCTTCGAGCCTACCGGCTGCGCACCGGCGGGCTGCGCGGATGCGCACCGCACGGGCCGCCCGCTGCTCAGCTACCGACGGCCGAGCACTTCGGTCGCGTTCGCGTCGGAAAGGTGCGGCCCGTCGTCGTCGAACGAGCGCCGAGTGGATGCCGCGTCGCCGTCGCCCGATCGCACGCGCACGCGAACCGCGACCGCACCGGCGAGCGCGCCGATGCCGACCGTGAGTGCGGCGACCCCTGCGACGGCCCACGGGTCGGGTCCGACCTCTGCGAGCCGCCCCGGCCCGGCCGCTCCGCCCGACCACCAGGCGAGCAGCCCGAGCACGAGCGCCGCGGCGGCGGCCGACCCCGCCCCCGTCGCGAACGGAAACCACCAGGCCGCGCGCACGTCGGCACGCCGCGCCGACCCGGCCTGCGGCGACGCGGCCTGCGCCGACGCCGCCCACGCCGAGACCACGAGCCACGCCCCGACGAACCCGAAGAGCACGGGCACGACGAGCCAGAGCGCTCCGAACGGCTGGGGCTCGCTCGGCAGTGCCCCGAGCAGCGGCAGGCCGGGCACGGGGCCGAGCAGCGTGCCGGCGGGAGAGACCGCCGAACCAGCGCCGATGGCGAAGCCGGGGCCGAGCAGCCAGGCGGCGCCCCACACGACGAGGTTGGGAACGAGAGAGAGCTCGGCCACGGTCAGCGCGATGCCGCCGTCGACGCCGCTGCCGAGCGATTGGTAGAGGCCCGCGATCGTCGCGTAGTCGACGGCGATGAGGCCCGCCACGAGCACCGCGGAGACCCCGAGCACGCCGAACGCGGCGCCCGCACCGATGCGCACGACGGCGCGCGCGGTCTCGACGAGCACCACGGGCAGCTCGGCCACCCGTCGGCGTACGAAGCCGCCCGCGGCATCCGTCACCGGATCGTCGCGCAGCGACTCGACGACCGCGCCGATCACGACACCGAGGGCCATCGTGAACGCGGGCAGCAGCGCCGCCTGCCAGGGCGAGGAGCGCGCTCCGTCGCCGCCCGCGGCGAGCGCGAGCACGAAGCCCACGATCGCGTAGACGACGACGGCCGAGATGCCGCCCGTGAACGAGTGCCCCTCGGCGGCCGAGCGGCGGCCGATGCGACGCCCGAACGCGACCGAGATGAGGGCGAAGCCGAGCAGCGCGATCGTGATCGAGAACGCATCGCCCGCCCCCGGCAGGCCGGTGCGGGCCGCCGTGACGGGGTCGAGCTGCAGCACGAGATCGACGCCGTGGCCGAGCAGCCACGCATCGGCCGCCGCCCGCAGGAAGAACGTCGCATCGACGGCGAGCCCGAAGTGCACCGCCCACAGCAGCATGAGCGGCACGAGCGCGATGCCGAGGCCGATGAGGGCGGCGACGGATGCCTCGAGGCCGGCGAGCAGGGCGATCGTCGTGCGTCTCATTCCAACGGGAGCCTACCCCGCCGGGCGCCGCTCAGTCGGCACGACGTGCGGAGTCGGCGGCGACGGACACGACATCGTCGCTCGCATCGCCACCGGGCGCCGCCGCGTCGTCGTCAGCGGCCGCGTCGTCCTCCGTCGAAGCATCGGCATCGGCATCGACCTCGGCATCGACCTCGCCCTCGCCCTCGGGCCGCCTGAGCAGTTCGACGACGAGCAGCGCCAGCAGCGCGAGCAGCACGGTGCCGATCACGAAGCCGGCCGAGACCGGCCGCGAGAAGAGCACGACGAGCGAGGCGACGACGGCGATCGCGACGTAGACGACCACTCGCCAGCGATCGAGGCCGATACCGAACCGCCCCGTCGTCACGCCGTGCGATGCCGCGGTGCGGCGCACGGCCGCGAACCCCGTCTCGGCGAAGCCGCGCAGTGCCCGGGCGGGCCGCCACGGCCCCGAGAACCAGGCGACGACGGCGACGAGCACGCCGAGCACGAGCAGCGCGACGATCGTCGACATCATGATCTCGATGAGGCCCGAGTAGATCGCCTCGGCCGCGGCTCCCGGCATGATCGACGGGCTCACCGCGCCGACGAAGTACCAGCGGCCGATGCCGATGCCGCTCGCGAGCACGGCCATCGACAGCGCGAAGCCGCCGGCCGTCCACACGAGGGCCTTCGCCCGATTGCGGGCGACGGCGACGCCGGCCACGAGCAGTGCGAGCGCGATCCACGGCAGCCAGGTGCCCACTCCGACGGCGAGGGCGTAGATCGTGCGGATGAGCGCGAACGCGTCGTCTTGCGCGATGACCACGCTCTTGTCGATGTCGGGGATCGCCTGGGCGAACCCGACGCCCTGATCGACGAGCCGTTGCTTCACCGAGTCGACGATCGGCCCGAGCTGCACCGAGATCGTGCCGTCGCTGCCCACCGCGAGCGCGGCATCGGGGTCGCCCTGCATGGCGGCCACGAACTGGGTGTGCGTGATGGTCAGCGCGTTCGCCCAGATGTCGGCGAACGCGGGCGAGGCGACCAGGCGGTCGACGACGTCGGAGACGAGCGACTGGATGCCCTGCGTCGCCGGCCCTTCGAGCAGTCCCAGCGCCGTTTCGGCCTTCGGCGGCAGTCCGAGCGAGCGGATTCCGTCGAACACGTCGGAGGTCAGCCCCGGAATGTCGACCTGCTCCTCGATCGCTGCCGTGACCTCGTCGCCGATGAAGGCCTGCACGTCGGGGTCTTCGGCGATCGGCGCGAAGGTCGCGACGAAGCGGTTGGTGTCGGCGAGCTCGAGCCGGGCCCACGCGGTGATCACGGCGACCGGAGCGAGCAGCAGACCGACGACGATGAGCACGACGGCCGTCAGGGTGCGGCCCCAGCGCCGCTTGGGTCGTTGCGAGTCGGTGGATGCCGCGGCATCCACCCCGCTCGTCGACTCGGCCTGCTCGAGGCCGGCGCGAAGCGCTGCGTTCTCTGCCTCGAGCGTCGCGATGCGCGCCTCGAGGTCCGTGTCACCGATCTTGGCCATCAGGCACCCCTGACCACGACCCTAGCGCTCGTCGTCGGCGCGCACATCGCTCGCGTGCAGATGAACGCAACTTCCGGGACGTTCAGTGGATGACGGCCTTCGCCACGATCAGTGCGATGCCGAAGCCCGCGGTGACGAGCGCGCCCAGCACCTGCACCCACCACGGCGCACCCCGCCGGTGGAACGCGATGAACCCGAGCACGGCGAGCACGACGACCCCGGCCCAGAGCGCCGCCCAGATGGCGACGTTGTCGGGGATCGCGCGCGTCGCACCGAGCAGCAGGATGATCAATGGGATCGTCGCGGACAGCAGGAGCCCCCGGGAGCGCAGCAGCGCGATCCCGAACGACTCCTTCAACCCCACGACCCGGTCGTGGTCGAGGCCGTGATGGGCGACCGTTCCGGCGTACACGTGCGCGGCCCAGAAGACGACCACGGTGATCGCGACGCTCCAGAACACGCGCCACGAGCTCTCGCCGTGCCCGCCCGAGGCGACGATCATGCCCGAGACGAGCAGCACCCCGTAGACCGACTCCTCGGTCACGAAGGTGGCGCGAACGATGCGATGCGCCGGGCTCATCCCCTGCGCCGGCGGCGACTGCTCACTCATGCCTCAACCTTGGCACGAGACCCCCCGTTCTGGAGGGTGAGGATTGCTCAATTTGGCTTCCGAGCGCGACGCCGCCGGGTGTAGTCTGCGCCTGAAAAGCGTAGGACTCCACTTCGGGTCTTGATGCTGCCGGTCGTCGATTACCCGAGACGGCCGGACTGACGACAGGCACTCTCGCGCTTCGAGCGCCCCAGCACACCGCCGCCCATCACCCGCCCCCGAAGGGATGCGTTCGGCTCATTCGAACCGGACCTGGCAGTCGCGCTGGAGGATGGGAAGCATCATGTCCACGAATAAGCTGCGGCGCGTGCTCGCCGCAGGAGCGGCGAGCTGTCTCGCCGTGGCAATGATCATGGTCGCCGGGCCGGCGCTCGCCGCCGACGGCCCGTTCACGATCGACGGCACCGTGCCGGACACCCCCGGCCCCGTCGAGATCAGCGATCCGTTCGGCAACGTGAAGGAACTGGGGCCGCTCAACTCGAACACCACGAAGATCGGCGTCATCCACGCCGACGCCGTGCCGACGCTCGGCGACACCAACCCGAACGCGCAGGTCGACCTGCGCCGCGCCTGGCTGGACACCGAACGCGAGGGCACCAAGGACTGGCTGTACTTCGCCTGGGAGCGTGACAAGAACACCGGCAGCGGCTTCATCGCCTACGAGTTCATGAAGAACAAGGCTCCCGCTGCCTGCGCCTACGAGACCGCGACCCCGGAACAACTCGTCGCCAACTGCAACCCCTGGGCGAACCGCACCGCGGGCGACTTCATGATCCTCTGGGATCAGCAGGGCGGAAGTCTCGACCTGTTCCTCCGAACCTGGACCGGTACGGCGCCGAACCTGACGCTGGGCGCGGCGGTCCCGCTGAACACCGCGGTGTCGCAGGCGGCATACAGCCAGGACGGGTTCCGTGGTGAAGCGGCCGTGAACCTCACGGACACCGTCTTCGGCGGGGTCACCACGTGCCTCTCGTTCGCCAACACCATTCCGAGTACGGTGACCGGCAACTCCGACACCGCCGACTACAAGGACACGATCCTCGCGACGACACCGCCGATCAGCAACTGCACGACGACCACGGTGACGACGCCGAAGACGGGCGCCGGCGGTGACATCCCTGCGGGCGGCCTGTCGATCGGCAGCGGCGTGGTGTCGGTGAAGGACTCCGCCGTCGTGAGCTTGACGGGCGGCACCGCGACCCCGGCGGGCTCGGTGGCGTTCAGCCTCTGCAAGGTCGACGCACCCGGGCTGTGCGACACCGGCGGCACGAGCGTCGGGTCGACGAACCTCACCGATGCGGCATACCCGGCGACCGTCTCGTCGCCGACCGCGTACGTGACGTCTGCCGGACGGTACTGCTGGCGCGCGGAGTTCAGCGGCGACGCTGCCAACGGCATCCCCGGGTCCAGCGACTCGAGGGCGTCGGAGTGCTTCACCGTCAACCCGGTGACCGCGACTCTGGCGACGACCGCCGGCGCGGACGTCTTCCTCGGCAACGCGGTGACGGATTCGGCAGCGCTCGGCGGGACGGCCACACAGCCGGCCGACCCGGTGATCAACCTGACCGGCACTGCGGGCGCAGCAGCAGGGGGCACGATCACCTTCAAGCTGTACGGGCCGGATGACTGCACCACGCTCGCGTACACATCGGCCACTGTGGCGGTCAGCGGAAACGGCACCTACAACTCGCCCGACCCGCAGTTCGCGCCCGCCGCTCCCGGCGAGTACCACTGGGTCGCCGTGTACAGCGGGAACCCGCCGAACACGAGCGGCATCACCCACAACTCCGGGTGCACCGACGATGACGAGGATGTGGTGGTCAAGACCGTGCCCTCGACGCTGTCGAGCGCGCAGAACTGGGTGCCGAACGACTCTGTGACCGTGACGGCCCCGGCCGGCAGCGGCGCCCTGGCGGGCAACGTCGACTTCGAGCTGTTCGCCAACGCGACGTGCACCGGGGCGGCGATCTTCACGCAGATGAACGTGTCCGTGTCGGGAAACTCCCCGCAGACGGTGTCGACCTCCAACATCACGCCTCAACTGGCGGATGGATCGTTCTCGTGGCGAGTCAACTACGACAGCACCAACGTGGCACAACGGGACATCGCCCCGACGTGCCACGAGACGTCGGCACTGACCGTCGCGAACGGAGGTGACGTCAGCAGCGACGACTGAGCGGCGGAGGCGTCCACGCCATCGCCGTCTGACACCGAGGGCCCCGTCGGCATCGCCGACGGGGCCCTCGCTCTGGTGTCGGGCCTATGCGCCCAGTGCCGCGTAGACCTCGCGCAGCAGCTGCGCCGTCTCGCTCGGCGTCTTGCCGACCTTGACGCCGGCGGCCTCGAGGGCCTCTTTCTTCGCCTGCGCGGTGCCCGCCGAGCCTGAGACGATGGCGCCGGCGTGGCCCATGGTCTTGCCCTCGGGAGCCGTGAAGCCCGCGACGTAGCCGACGACCGGCTTGGTCACGTTCGCCTTGATGAAGTCGGCCGCACGCTCTTCGGCGTCGCCGCCGATCTCGCCGATCATCACGATCGCCTTGGTCTCGGGGTCGGCCTCGAACGCGGCGAGCGCGTCGATGTGCGTCGTGCCGATGATGGGGTCGCCGCCGATGCCGATCGCCGTCGAGAAGCCGAGGTCGCGCAGCTCGTACATCATCTGGTACGTGAGCGTTCCCGACTTCGAGACGAGGCCGATCGGGCCCTTGCCCGTGATGTTCGCCGGCGTGATGCCCACGAGCGCCTCACCGGGGCTGATGATGCCGGGGCAGTTCGGGCCGATGATGCGCGTCGCGTCGCCCTTCTGCTTCGCGTAGGCCCAGAACTCCGCGGAGTCCTGCACGGGCACGCCCTCGGTGATGATCACGAGCAGCGGGATCGCGGCGTCGATGGCCTCGACCACCGCGTCCTTCGTGAAGGCCGGCGGAACGAAGGCGATGGAGACATCCGCCCCCGTCTCTGCCATCGCCTCGGCGACCGAGGCGTACACCGGAAGCTCGACCGGGTTGCCCGCCGCGTCGTTGTGCAGCACGGTGGTGCCGGCCTTGCGCGCGTTCACGCCGCCGACCACCTGGGTGCCCGCCGCGAGCATGCGCGCCGTGTGCTTGGAGCCCTCGCCGCCGGTGATGCCCTGGACGATGACCTTGGAGTCCTTGTTGAGGAAGATCGTCATTTCTTGTGCGCCCCTTACGCGTTCGCCAGCTCGGCGGCCTTGTCGGCGCCCTGGTCCATGTTCTCGGCGAGGGTGACGAGCGGGTGCGCCGCCTCCTCGAGGATGCGACGGCCCTCGACGACGTTGTTGCCGTCGAGACGCACGACGAGCGGCTTGTTCGCGGCCGAGCCGAGCTCGGCGAGCGCGCCCACGATGCCCTTGGCGACCTGGTCGCATGCCGTGATGCCGCCGAAGACGTTCACGAACACGCTCTTGACCTGCGGGTCGCCGAGGATGATGCCGAGGCCGTTGGCCATGACCTCGGCCGAGGCGCCGCCGCCGATGTCGAGGAAGTTGGCGGGCTTGACGCCGCCGTGGTTCTCGCCGGCGTAGGCGACGACGTCGAGCGTCGACATGACGAGGCCCGCGCCGTTGCCGATGATGCCGACCTCGCCGTCGAGCTTGACGTAGTTGAGATCGAGCGCCTTCGCAGCGGCCTCGAGCGGGTCGGCAGCAGCCTTGTCTTCGAGGAGCGCGTGGTTCGCGTGACGGAACTCGGCGTTCTCGTCGAGCGTGACCTTGCCGTCGAGGGCGATGACGTTGCCGTCTTCGTCGAGGATCAGCGGGTTGACCTCGACGAGCGTCGCGTCTTCGCCCTTGTAGACCTCGTAGAGCTTCACGAACACGTCGGCGACCTTGTCGACGAGCTCGGCCGGGAAGTTCGCGGCGACCGCGATCTCGCGGGCCTTCGCCGCGTCGATGCCGGTGATCGGGTCGACCTCGATGCGCGCGAGCGCCTCGGGCTTCTCGACGGCGAGCTGCTCGATCTCCATGCCGCCCTCGACGCTCGTGAGCGAGAGGTACGAGCGGTTGGCCCGGTCGAGCAGCACCGAGAAGTAGAACTCCTGCGCGATGCGTGCGCCGCCGGCGACCATGACGCGCTTGACGACGTGGCCCTTGATGTCGAGGCCGAGGATCGCCTTCGCGGCCTCGTACGCCTCGTCGGGGTTCTTCGCGACCTTGACGCCGCCGGCCTTTCCGCGGCCGCCCGTCTTCACCTGGGCCTTGACGACCACGACGCCGCCGAGCTTCTCGGCGGCCGCGCGCACCTCATCGGCGGTGTCGGCGACGATGCCGGGGAGCACAGGGACCCCGTACTGCTCGAACAGGTCTCTGGCCTGGTACTCGTAAAGATCCACGCTCTACTTCCAATCGATCCGCACGCGCGACAGCGCACAGGGGCTGGTGGGTTGCGGCCCATGCGCCGAAGAATCTCGACATCAAGACAAATGGGGCCACCTTCCATGCTACTCCCCCGGTTCCGAGCGACCGAACCGATCGGGCGAGGGGATGCCGCGGCGCACGTCCGAGTGCGAGACTGGCGCCATGACGACCCACGACGAACCGATCCACCGCGCAGACCCGCACGACGGTGCGGTGCACGCGAAACTCAACTGGCTCCGCGCCGGGGTGCTCGGCGCCAACGACGGCATCGTCTCGGTCGCCGCCCTCGTCGTCGGCGTCGCGGCGGCAGCGGGCAACGACGTCGGTGCGATCCTCATCGCGGGGGTCGCCTC
>NZ_JBSHJY010000047.1:0-25020 GCF_053619715.1 Agromyces sp. NPDC055520
ACTTCGCCCCCCTGACGCCGGGCGTGGTTCGCGCTTCCCGCGGCGGGGCTGCTCGCCCTGTTCTTCGCCTACCCCCTCGTCAGCTCGCTCTGGCAGAGCTTCTTCGCCACCTCGGGCGGGGTCTCGACGTGGGTCGGCCTCGAGCAGTACGCGCGGCTCTTCCAAGACCCGCTCGTCGCCAAGAGCCTCATGAACGCGGGCATCATCCTCATCGTGCAGGTGCCGCTCATGATCGCGCTGGCGGTCGGCCTCGCCTATCTGCTCAACCAGTCGTGGCTGCGGTTCCGCTCGGGGTTCCGCCTGCTGACGTTCCTTCCCGCGGTCACGACCCTCGTCGCGTACGCGGTCGTGTTCCGGGTCATGCTCGCGACCGACGGCGGCGCCGTCAACCAGGTGCTCGCACTCGTCGGGGTCGCACCGGTCGACTGGCTGAACAACGAGTGGTGGGCGCGCGTCGCCCTCATCGCGGCGATCACCTGGCGGTGGACCGGCTACAACATGGTCATCATCCTCGCCGGGCTGCAGTCGATCCCGGGCGAGCTCTACGAGGCCGCCCGCATCGACGGCGCCGGGCGCTGGCAGATCTTCACGAAGATCGTCATCCCGCAGCTGCGACCCGTGTTGATCTTCACCACCGTGACGTCGACGATCGGCGCGCTGCAGCTGTTCGACGAGAACTGGATCCTCACGGAGGGCGGCCCGAACGACGCGACGCTCACCCCCGTGCTCTACCTCTACAAGGTCGGGTTCCGCCAGTTCGACTTCGGCTACGCATCGGCGATCGCGTGGCTGCTCGTCGTGCTCACCGCCGTGATCGCCTTCGTGCAGTTCCGCATCATGAGGGAGAAACCGTGACCGCGACCTCCGCCCTGACCTCGGTCAACCCCGCCGTCGACGGTTCCCGCGGGCTGCTGCCCGCCGGGCCTCGCCGGTCGGGGCTGCGCCGCGGCCTGCTGCACGCCCCCGTCTACGCAGCGCTCGCGATCGCGAGCGTGCTCGCGATCCTGCCGTTCGCCTGGATGGTCATCGCCTCGACGCACCAGACCTCCGACCTGTTCGGCACGCCGCTCCCGGTGCTGCCGGGCGGGCAGCTGTGGGAGAACCTCGCGCGGCTGCAGGAATCGGTGAACTTCAGCCAGGTGATGCTCAACAGCCTCGCCATCGCCGTCATCTACACGGTGTTCTCGTCGATCGTGAGCATCATGGCGGGATACGGGCTCGCCACCTACCGGTTCCGCGGCCGGGGCGTGCTGCTCGCCGTCGTGCTCGTGACGATGATGATCCCGATGCAGGTGCTGCTCGTGCCGCTCTTCCAGATGATGGCGAGCGCGGGGTGGATCGACAGCTATCAGGCCGTCATCCTGCCGTTCCTCGCGAACGCGTTCGGCATCTTCCTCATGCGCCAGGGGTTCCTCGACTTCCCGGTGACGCTCATCGAGGCGGCGCGCATCGACGGGGCGAACGAACTGCGCACGTTCTACCGCATCGTGCTGCCCGTGGCGCGCCCGCAGATCGCGGCGCTCATCATCTACACGTTCATCAGCCAGTGGAACTCGTTCATCTGGCCGCTGCTCATGCTGAACACCGAAGACAAGTACACGGTGCCGGTCGCACTCAACACGATGATCGGCATGTCCCGCGTCGACTACTCGGGGCTCATGCTCGGCTCACTGCTGGCGACGCTGCCGCTCATGCTGCTGTTCCTGATCTTCCAGAAGCAGTTCGTGTCGGGGCTGCTCGGCGGCGCCGTCAAGGGGTGACCGCGCGCGTGCGCGGGGTCAGGCCGTGAAGTACTGGCTCGTCGCGTTGTCGAGGATCCGGCGCATGCCGAGGATCCAGTTCGTCTCGAGCGCGGCGACCGCACCGGGCACGTCGCCGTCGGCGAGGTGCCGCGCGATCGCGGTGTGCTCGGCGGCCACTCGCTCGATCATGACGTCGTTGGGCACGAGCAGCGACTCGTACCGGTGGAACGCCCCGCGCACGCTCGAGATGATGTCGAGCAGGCGCCCGTTGGGGCACGCCGACAGCATGACCCCGTGCCATTCGTCGTCTTTGGCGACGACGAGCGAGTGCTGCGCGAGTTCTTGTTCGAACGCGGCGGCGAGCGCGAGCAGGCGCTCGCCGATCGTACGCAGTTCGTCGATGGGGCTGAGCTCGAGGGCGAGGCCCTCGAGCGTCGCCATGACGGGGGCGAGCTCTTCGAACTCCCGGGCGCTGAGCGGCGCGAACCTGAAGCCCTTGCCGTTCTGGCTCTCGATCTGGCCTTCGGTCTCGAGCGCGATGAGCGCCTCGCGGAGCGGTGTGCGGCTCACCCCGAGTTCGCCGGCGAGCTGCACCTCGTTGATGCCCTCGCCCGGCTGCACGTCGCCGGCACGCATGCGCGCGAGCAGTTCCTCACGCACCTGGGATCGCAGGTTCTTGCGTTCGATCGCCATGAGTCCTCCTGTTTTCCGGGCTGGTTCCGATGCGGTGCTGTGCGCCGATTCGGCCGGCGGGGGCCGCGGCCAGCCTAGGGCTTGACCGGGCGTGGCATTCGACATAACGTGTCTGTATACAGAATACATTCTGCAACGCGCTCTGTACAGCGTGAAAGACACCCCACACCACGAACTCAGAGAGGAGCCGGAGTGGCTGACGAGACCCCGCGCAGCATCCGCCTCGACGCCCTCGCCTACGGCGGCGACTACAACCCCGACCAGTGGTCGGAAGAGGTCTGGCTCGAAGACGCGCGGCTGATGCGCGAGGCCGGCGTCAACCTCGTGAGCCTCCCGGTCTTCTCGTGGCCGCAGCTCGAACCGACGCCCGGGGTCTACGACTGGGGCTGGCTCGACCGGGTCATCGACGTGCTCTGGGGGGCGGGCGTGAAGATCGACCTCGCCACCGCGACCGCGACGCCGCCGTCGTGGCTCCTGCGCAGCCACCCCGAGATGCTCCCGTGGAACGAAGACGGTCTGCGCCTCGAGTTCGGATCCCGCCAGGCGTACTGCCCGAGCTCCCCGGTGTGGCGCGAGAATGTGGCACGGATGACCCGTGCCATGGCCGAGCGCTACGGCGACCACCCCGCACTCGCGCTCTGGCACGTGTCGAACGAGTACGGCGATCACGTGTCGCGCTGCTGGTGCCCCGAGTCATCCGCTCATTTCCGTCGCTGGCTCGAAGCGCGCTACGGCGACCTCGACGGCCTCAACGAGGCGTGGGGCGTCGGCGTCTGGGGTCAGCGGTACACGGCGTGGGAGCACATCGAGGCACCGCGCCGGGCGACCGGCCCCGTGAACCCGACGCAGCTGCTCGACTTCGAGCGGTTCTCGTCCGATGCGCTGCTCGAGCTGTTCCAGCTCGAGGTCGACGTGCTGCGCGAGGTCACCCCCGACATCGCGGTCACCACGAACTTCATGAGCCTGTTCCGAGAGCTCGACTACTGGACGTTCGCCGAGGCCGAAGACCTCGTCACCGACGACGCGTACCCCGACCCCGCCGACCCCCACGCCCACGTGCCGGCCGCACTCAACTACGGCCTCATGCGCTCACTCAAGGGCGGCGCGCCGTGGCTGCTGCTCGAGCAGGCCGCGAGCGCCGTGAGCTGGCGCGAGGTCAATGTGCCCAAGGCGCCCGGCCAGATGCGCATCGACAGTCTGCAGGCGATCGCGCACGGCTCCGACGGGGCGATGTTCTTCCAGTGGCGACAGGCGAAGTACGGGCAGGAGAAGTTCCACTCCGCGATGCTGGGGCATCGCGGCGAGGCCTCACGCAGCTTCCAGGAGACGAAGTCGTTCGGCGCAGAGCTTCAGAAGCTCGCGCCGGTACGCGGCTCCCGAGTGCGCTCGCGCGTCGCGCTCGTCGTCGACTGGGACTCCTGGTGGGGTTCCTCCGCCGCGGAGTCGCTGCCCTCGCAGCGCCTCGCCTGGCTCGCCCAGGCCCGCGCCTGGAACGCCGCGCTCTACGAGCTCGGCCACGCGGTCGACACGGTTCGCGCCGTCGGCCCCTTCGACGGCTACGACGTCGTCGTGGTGCCGAACCTCTACATCGCCGACGCCGCGCAGGCCGCCGCGCTCGCCGGCTTCGTCGCCCGCGGCGGCCAGCTCGTCGTCGGTCCGTTCTCGGGCGTCGTCGACGCCACTGAGAAGGTGCACGACGGCGGGGCGCCCGGCCCGCTGCGGGAGCTGCTCGGCGTCGAGGTCGACGAGCACTGGCCGGTGCCCGACGGGCACGCCGAGCGAGTGAGTCTCGACGGCGCCGAGTTCGAGAACCCGATCTGGGGCGAGTGGCTCGAGACGCGCGAGGGCACCGAGGTGCTCGCGCGATACACCTCGGGCGAGCTGGCGGGTCGGCCGGCGGCGACGAGGCGTGCCGCAGCAGCCGGCGCCGGCGGCGCCTGGTACCTGAGCGCGGTGCTCGAACCGGCCGGCATGCTCGCCCTGTTCCGCAAGGTGCTCGCTGCGGCGGGCCTGCCTGCGCGGGAGCGCACGAACACCGACCTCGAGGCGCTGACCCGCTCCGACCGGGCCACCGACTACACCTTCGTGCTGAACCACGGTCGTGAGGCGCTCACGGTCGAGGTGCCGGAGGGCGCGGTCGACCTGCTCGGCGACGCCGCGCTCCGCTCCTCGACGACTGGCGGCAGCCTCGCCCTGCCCCGCTTCGGCGCCGCCGTGCTCGCGACCCCGCGCGCGGCCGCCGCCCCCTTCATCACCCTGTCCGACACCACCGACTGAGGCACCATGACCGACGCATTCGTCCATCCGTACATCCCGAACACCGCCCCCGAGTCGAAGGCGGCGATGCTCGCCGCCGTCGGCGCGGCATCCGTCGACGAGTTCTACGCCGACGTGCCCGCCGAGCTGCGCCTCGACCGCCCGCTCGACCTGCCGGCGCCCCTCGTCGCCGAACAGGATCTCGCGCGCCACATCGAGGGCCTGCTCGCGAAGAACGTCTCGACCCGTCAGCGACTGAGCTTCCTCGGCGCGGGCACCTACCAGCACTACGTGCCGGCCGTCGTCGACGAGGTGATCGGCCGCAGCGAGTTCCTCACCGCGTACGCCGGCGAGCCCTACGAAGACCACGGCCGGTTCCAGGCGCTGTTCGAGTACCAGTCGCTCATGGCCGAACTGCTCGCGATGGATGTCGTGAACGTGCCGACCTACGACGGCTACCAGGCGACGGCGACCGCACTGTCGATGGCCGGGCGCATGTCGGCGCGCCGCCGCATCCTCGTCGCGAGCGACGTGCTGCCCGCCAAGCTCTCGAAAGTGCTCGACTTCGTGCGCGTGCACCTCGACCTCGAGTTCGTCGACACGATCGACGGCACGGCGGATGTCGCGGGGCTGACCGCACGGCTCGGCGACGACGTCGCCGCGGTGTGGGTCGAGACCCCGAGCTGCACCGGCGCGGTCGAGGCGCGGCTGCGCGAGATCGCCGATGCCGCGCACGCCGCCGGCGCCGTGCTCGTCGTCGGCACCGACCCGATCGGCTACGGCGTGCTCACCCCGCCCGCCGCGCAGGGCGCCGACATCGTCTGCGGCGACATCCAGTCGCTCGGCCTGCACCAGTGGTTCGGCGGTGCGCACGGCGGCTTCATCGCCGTGCACGACGACCCGAAGTTCGTCATGGAGATGCCCTCGCGCCTCTTCGGCCTCGCGACGACCGACGTGCCGGGGGAGTACGGCTTCGGCGACGTCGCCTACGACCGCACCTCGTTCGCGCACCGCGAGGAGGGCAAGGAATGGGTCGGCACCGCGGCCGCACTCTGGGGCATCGCCGCGGGCGTGTACCTCGCGCTCATGGGCCCCGCCGGCATGCGCGAGCTCGGCGAAGTGCTGCTCGCGCGCACCCGCTACGCCCAGCTGCAGCTCGCGGCGATCCCGGGCATCGCGCTCGGCGACGACGCCGTGCACCTTCGCGAGTTCACGATCGACGTCTCGGGCGCCGGGTTGACCGCCGACGGCGTCGTCGAATCGCTGCGCGCCACGGGCATCGAGCCCGGCGTGCCGATCGACGCCCACCGCCTGCTCGTCTGCGTCACCGAGATGACCACGCAGACCGACATCGACCGGCTGGCAGCCGCGATCGCGCGGCTCGGCGCGGGCTCCGCGCGAGACGACCGGTCAGACGCCGGCGCCGAAGCATCCGTCATCACCTCGACCCTGGAGCAGAACCGATGAGCCTCCCCGTCGCACCCAAGCCCGCACTGCGCCGCTTCCACCAGGCGCGCTGGGACGAACCGATCCTCTTCGAGCTGTCGACGCCGGGCGAACGCGGCGTCGCCGTCGCCGGTGTCGAAGCCGGCGTCCGCGACGCCGTGGGCGACGTCGTCGCCGCCCTGCCCGAGGGCCTCCGTCGCGAGGTGCCGCCCGCCCTGCCCGAGATGGGCCAGATGCGGGTCGTCAAGCACTACCTGCGTCTGTCGCAGGAGAACCTCGGCGCCGACTTCAACGTCGACATCGGCCAGGGCACCTGCACCATGAAGTACTCGCCCAAGATCAACGACCAGCTGATCGGCACGCCCGCCCTGCGGGCGATGCACCCGCTGCAGGACCCGGCCGACGCGCAGGGCGTGCTCGAGATCGTCTGGAACACGGAGCGCATGCTCGCCGAGATCTCGGGAATGGACGAGGTCTCGCTGCACACGCAGGGCGGTTCGGCGGCGATCTGGTCGAACATCGCGATGATCCGCGCGTACCACGAGGCGAACGGCGAGGCGGAGCAGCGGCGCGAGGTGATCACGACCATCTTCAGCCACCCGTCGAACGCGGCGGCGGCCAAGGCGGCCGGCTACGACGTCATCACGCTCTACCCCGACGCCGACGGCTACCCCGACCTCGACGCGCTGAAGGCCGCGCTCTCGCCGCGCACCGCCGCGATCATGGTCACGAACCCCGAGGACACGGGCATCTACAACCCGGCGATCAAGGAGTGGGTGGATGCCGCGCACGGGGTCGGCGCCCTCGCCTCGTACGACCAGGCCAATGCCAACGGGATCCTCGGCATCACGCGCGCCCGTGACGCCGGATTCGACGTGTGCCACTTCAACCTGCACAAGACCTTCGGGACGCCGCACGGCTCCGGCGGCCCGGGAGCCGGGGCGAACGGGGTCAGCGCGACCCTCGCGCCGTTCCTGCCGGGGCCGCGAGTCGTGCGCGAGGACGGTGTCGACGGCGCGCCGCGGTACGCGGTGCGCGAGGCGGAGGGGAGCTCCATCGGCGCGGTCGCCCCGTTCTTCGGCGTGATCCCGAACATCGTGCGCGCGTACGCGTGGATGATGGCGCTCGGCGCACCCGGACTCCGGGCCGTCGCAGAGATCGCGGTGCTGAACAACAACTACCTCATGAAGAAGGTGCTCGAGATTCCGGGCGCCTCGGCGCCCTATGCCGTCGGACGACGCCGCATCGAGCAGGTGCGCTACTCCTGGCAGGAGCTCTTCGAGGAGACCGGCATCAGCTCGGAGGAGATCGGCGTGCGAGCCTCGGACTTCGGCATGCACTACTGGACGAGCCACCACCCCTACGTCGTGCCCCAGCCGTTCACACTCGAGCCGACCGAGTCGTACTCGATGGCCGAGCTCGACGAGTACGCGGCGGTGCTCGCCGAGATCGCCCGCGAGGCGCGCGAGGAGCCCGAGACGGTGCGCACCGCGCCGCACAACCAGACCGTGCACCACACGCACCACGACGACCTCGACGACCCCGAGCGCTGGGCCATCACCTGGCGTGCGTACCGGCGCAAATACTTCGGCGCGGGCGGTGCGAACGGTGGTCGAGTAGCGAAGCGTATCGAGACCGCCGTCTGAGCATGCTCGGCCTCATCGTCAACCCCGTCGCCGGAATCGGCGGTCCCGCGGGCCTCGCCGGCAGCGACGGCAGGGCCGTGCAGGCGAGGGCGGCCGCGCGCGGCGCCGAGTCGCGCGCGGCCGAGCGTGCGCGATCGGCGCTCGCCGTGGTCGCTGCCGCGCACCCCGGCACGAGGGTGCTGACGGCTGCAGGCTCGATGGGCGAGCACGTCGTGCGCGCTGCCGGGCTCGAGCCGATCGTCGTCGGCCGGCACGGCGAGCCGACGGACGCGGCCGACACCACCGCGGCCGCACGCGCGCTCGCCGAGGCCGGCGCGACGCTCGTGCTGTTCGCCGGCGGCGACGGCACCGCCCGTGACGTCGCGGCGGGGCTCCGCACGGCGGGTCGGGGCGGCGACGTAGGAACTTCTGGTCGACTCACCGCGGCGGGCGCAGATGCACCCGGCGTGTCGCCGAGAAGTTCCTGCATCGACGACGGTGATCGACCGGTCGCCGCACTCGGCATTCCGGCGGGCGTGAAGATGTACTCGCCGGTGTTCGCGGTGAGCCCGCGGGTGGCGGGAACCCTCGCCGCGGCGTGGCTCTCCGACGACGGCCTGCCGGTGCGCGGGCTCGACGTGCTCGACGTCGACGAAGAGGCGCTTCGGCACGCCCGGGTCGAGCCGCGGCTCTACGGCACGCTCGACGTGCCATACCGTTCGGGGCGCACGCAGGCGCGCAAGACGGCCACGCCGGCCGACGAGCAGGCGAGCGTGCGCGGCGCCGCGAGCGCCGCCGCCGCCGCACTCCGGCCGGGGGTGCGCTACCTGCTCGGCCCGGGCAGCACGATGGCCGAGCTCGCGCGCGAACTCGGGGTGCCGAAGACGCCCGTCGGCGTCGACGTCGTGCTCGACGGCCGCCGGGTGCTCGCCGACGCCTCCGAATCCCAATTGCTCGACGAGATCGCGGCCGGCCCCTCGAAGGCCGTCGTCACGGTCATCGGCGGGCAGGGATTCCTGCTCGGCCGCGGCAACCAGCAGCTCTCCGCCCGCGTGCTCCGCGCGCTCGGCGACGATCCGCTCATCGTCGTCGCCCCCGAGCAGAAGCTCATCGACCTGGCCGGCCGGCCGCTGCTCATCGACACCGGCGACGCCGCGGTCGACGCACGGCTCGAGGGATTCGTCCGCGTGATCACCGGCGCGGCCGCCACCAGCATCTACCCTGTCACCGCACCCGATGCCGAGGGCTCGAGCCCCGAGGCATCCGAACCAGAAGGAGAAGGCCATGCGCCTTGAGAACAAGCAGGCCATCGTCACGGGCGGCGCCGGCGGCATCGGCCGTGCGACCTCGATCGCCCTCGCCGCCGAGGGGGCGGCCGTCGCGGTCGTCGACCTGAACGCCGAGGCCGCGACCGCGGTCGCCGAAGAGATCCGTGCGGCCGGCGGCACCGCGATCGCGATCGCGGCCGACGTCTCGTCCGAGGCCGACATCGAACGCGTCGTGGCGACCACGGTTGCAGAGCTCGGCGGCGTGAACATCGTCTTCAACAACGCGGGCATCATCCGCCGCACGACGGCCGTCGAGACCACCGTCGAGGAGTGGGACCGCGTGTTCGGCGTGAACGTGCGCTCGATCTTCCTCATGTGCAAGCACGTCGTGCCGATCATGGCGGCCGCGGGCGGCGGTTCGATCGTGAACACGGGTTCGGGCTGGGGCCTGAAGGGCGGCGGTCAGGCGATCTCGTACTGCGCCTCGAAGGGCGCCGTCGTGAACATGACCCGTGCGCTCGCGATCGACCACGGCCCGCAGGGCATCCGTGTCAACTCGGTCAACCCGGGTGACGTCAACACGGGCATGCTCCGCGACGAGGCGCGTCAGTTGTCGCAGGACGCCGACGCGTTCCTCGCCGAGGCCGCCGACCGCCCGCTGCGGCGCATGGGCGAGCCGCGCGAGATCGCGGCGGCGGTCGTCTGGCTCGCGAGCGACGAGTCGAGCTACGTCACCGGATCGGCGCTCGTCGTCGACGGCGGCGGCATCGCGTAGCCCGCTCACTTTTCAGGAGGGGGTGTGCGATCGCCGGGCCTTCCGGGGCCGAGTCGGCGCACGGCGGCGTTCTGGTGTGCGAGGCGGCGCAGCGCGAGCAGCACCGGTTCGTAGAGCGCGGTGCCGAGCACCGTGTACTCGACGGCGGCATGCGGCTCGGGCGGCATCCGTTCGAGGTCGTAGGCGGCGAGGTCTGCGGCCGCCCGGCCGTAGCGCGCGAGGCGCTCGGGGGTGATCGGCACGCCCGCGTCGTCGGCGGCCGCGAGCGCGCCCTCGAGCTGGGCGACCGCGGCGAACTCGGGGTCGTAGACCTGGCCGAGCGCTTCGAGCGCGGCGCGGGCGCGCGGGTAGGGGTCGGCGTCGTCGTCGGCCGGCGCGGCGCCCGCGGGCGGCAGTGCGCCGACCGCGCGACCGAGGGTCGCGTAGAGATCGTCGCCGGGTTCGTCGACGAGGTGCAGCACGGCACGCGCCTGCGCCACGCTGAGCCCGACCGGGCCGGTGAGCGCGCGCACGAGCCGAAGCCGGCGCAGGTGCCCCTCGTCGTAGCTCGCCTGCGTGGCCGAGGTCGCGGTGCCCGGCTGCAGGAGGCCCTCGCGGAGGTAGTACTTCACCGTCGCGACCGGCAGCCCGGCCTCGGCGGCGAGTGCGGAGATGCGCATGCGGAACCTGCCCTTGCATTGGATAGTGCAACTCTCTAATATTGGAGAGTACAACTATCTAATCATGAATCCGTATTGAAAGGGACCGGCCATGTCGCCAGCACCAGACCTCATCCTCATCGGCGTCCTCCTGCTCGCCCTCGTCACCGTCGAGAGCGGCGGCTACTTCCTCACCCGCGTTGTGCGGGGGCTGGCGCCGGCGAATCGATTGCAGATGAGCTTCTTCCGCGCGGGCCACGCGCACGCCGCCGTGCTGCTCGTGCTCTCGATGGTGATCCTCTCGGTCGTCTCGTCCGCCGCGCTCGACGGGTTCTGGCTCTGGCTCGCCCGTCTCGGGGCGCCGATCGCGGCGATTCTCATGCCCGCCGGCTTCTTCCTCTCGGCGCTCGGGCGCGACCCCGAGAAGCCGAACCGGTTCATCGTGCTGCTCTGGGTCGGTGCCGCGGTGCTCACCGCCGGGCTGATCACGGCCGGCGTGGGGCTCATCGCCGGCGGCATCGCGGCGCTCTGAGCGAGCGGAGGGATGCGGGCCGGTGCGCGAGTGGGTGCGAGACGGGCCCGATCGGCGTAGCGTCGCCCCATGGCCATTCCGCAGCGCTTCTCGCTCGTCACGCTCGGCGTCGCCGACGTCGAGGTCGCCACGGCGTTCTACCGCAGGCTCGGCTGGCGCGAGGCGCCGTCGTCGGTCGCGGGCGAGATCGCCTTCTTCGCGACGCCCGGCGGCGTGATCGCCCTGTGGGAGACGGCAGAACTGGCGAAGGATGCCGCGTTGCCGACCATGCACGCGCACGCCCCGGGCTTCCGCGCGGTCGCCCTCGCGATCAACCTCTCCTCGCCCGAAGAGGTCGACGACGCCGTCGGCGACTGGGTGCTCGCGGGCGGGTCGATCTCGAAGGCCGCCGCGGCAACCGAGTGGGGCGGGTACAGCGGCTACGTGGCCGACCCCGACGGCAACCTCTGGGAGCTCGCCTGCAACCCGTCGTGGCCGCTCGACGAACGCGGGCTGCCGGTGCTGCGCGGTACCTGAACGCGGCTGGTCGGGGGCGACATCCGGGGCATCTACACTGGAATCCGTGACTTCAGAGGAAACCGTCGACGTCGTGCTGATCGGCGGGGGCATCATGAGCGCGACGCTCGGCTCCCTGCTCTCGCAACTCCAACCCGATTGGTCGATCCGCCTCTACGAGCGACTCGGCGAGGTCGCGCAGGAGTCGTCGAACGCGTGGAACAACGCCGGCACCGGTCACGCGGCGCTCTGCGAACTCAACTACATGCCCGAGAACCCCGACGGCACCGTCAACGCCGACAAGGCCGTCTCGATCAACGAGCAGTTCCAGATCAGCCGGCAGTACTGGTCGTATCTCGTCGAGCAGGGTGCACTGCCCGAGCCGCACAACTTCATCAACACCGCGCCGCACATGACGTTCGTCAAGGGCAAGGCCAACATCGAGTACCTGAAGAAGCGGGTCGCCGCGCTCGAGGGTCAACCGCTCTTCCCCGAGATGGAATTCACCGAAGACCTCGAGCGCATCGCCGAGTGGACCCCGCTGCTCGCGAAGAAGCGCAACCCCAAGGCGCGCGTCGCCGCGACCCGCACGGTCGCCGGCACCGACGTCGACTTCGGCGCACTCACGGGCCTGCTGCTGCGCGACATCGAGCGGCGCGGGGCCCAGATCGCCACGAACCACCAGGTCACCCGGCTCAAGCGCCAGAAAGACGGCACCTGGCGGTTGCACGTGCGTCATCTCGTGGGCGGCACCCCCAAGGTCGTCAACGCGCGCTTCGTGTTCGTCGGCGCCGGCGGCGGCGCCCTCGCGCTGCTGCAGCACTCGGGCATCCCCGAGATCAAGGGCTTCGGCGGGTTCCCCATCTCCGGCCAGTTCTTCCGCACCACGAACCCCAAGCTCGTCGCGCAGCACCAGGCGAAGGTCTACGGCAAGGCGGCCAAGGGCGCTCCGCCGATGTCGGTGCCGCACCTCGACACGCGCGTCGTCGACGGCGAGACCGCGCTGCTCTTCGGGCCGTACGCGGGCTTCACGCCGAAGTTCTTGAAGACCTCGACCTGGTTCGACCTGCCGTTCTCGGTGCGCCTGCACAACATCGGCCCGATGCTGCAGGTCGCGTTCAAGAACTTCGACCTCGTGAAGTACCTCGTCGGCGAACTGCTCGCGAACCGCGACAAGAAGCTCGCGGCGCTGCGCGAGTTCATGCCCACGGCCAAGAGCGAAGACTGGGAGCTCATCACGGCCGGCCAGCGCGTGCAGGTCATGAAGAGAGACCCCGAGAAGGGCGGCGTCCTGCAGTTCGGCACCGAGGTCATCACCGGCGCCGACGGCACGATCGCGGGCCTGCTCGGCGCTTCGCCCGGCGCCTCGACCGCTGCGCCGATCATGCTCGACGTGCTCGCGCGCTGCTTCCCCGACCGCATGGCCGAGTGGGAGCCCAAGCTCCGCGAGATGATCCCGAGCTACGGCACGACGCTCTCGAACGATCCCGAGAAGGCGGCGGCCTCGCTCGCCGCCACCGCGAAGGTGCTCGACATCACTGCCTGAGACGTTGCCGACCGGCGTGAAGCCGGCCGTGTCGCATCCGTCGGGTGTCGCAACCGCCGGTGTCGAAACGCACCCTTGTCGAAACGCAGGCCGCTCTGCTACCGTCGTACCCGCTATGAAGTGAGCACACACCCTCGTCCCGCGCCTGAGGCGCCGTAGACCCCGGGTGTGCGCACGGTTCTGATCACGCCGTGCTGATCGCGACAGCGACGTGCGCACCCATCCGCGGCAATGCCCGGCGGGACTCCTCTCCGCTCCCGGGCGGTCGTCGGCGCCGCGCGCCCGCGATCGCCAGCCCGGTGCACCGTGCGAACGATTGTGCGCCGCGGCATCCGTCGACCGCCCGGGGGCATTCGCGCAAAGGGCGTACCCCATGGCTGCATCCGTCACCTTCTCCCATCATCTCCGCGTCGACGGGCTCTCGGTCTCGTATCCCGACCGCCGCGTGTTCGCCGACCTCGGCTTCGCCGTCGCCCCTGGCGCGCGGCTCGGCCTGATCGGCGAGAACGGCGCCGGCAAATCCACCCTGCTTCGGCTGATCGCCGGCGATTTCGAGCGAGTGGATGCCGCGGCATCCGCTCGATCCGAAGCGACGACCTCCGGCCGCATCACCCGGCCGCGGCGCACCGCGCTGCTCGCCCAGGAGCTGCCGTTCGGCCCCGACGAGCGCGTCGGCGAAGTGCTCGAGGCCGCGCTCGCCGAGGTGCGGGCGGTCGAGCGAGAGCTCGATGCCGCGGCTGCGGCGCTCGCGGGCGACGACGCAAGCGGCGACGCAAGCGGCGACGCCGTGTCGGCCCGGGCCGCGGCGCGCTACTCGGCCGCCCTCGACGCCGCCGAACGCGCCGACGTCTGGAGCGCCGAGGCGCGTCGTGACGAACTGCTCGACGGCCTGGGCGTGGCGGGCCTCGGTCTCGACCGGCGCATCGACGAGCTCTCGGGCGGCCAGCGCTCGCGTTTCGCGCTCGCCGCGCTGCTGCTCGGCGCGCCCGATGCGCTGCTGCTCGACGAGCCGACGAACCACCTCGACGACGCCGCCGCGGCGTTCCTCGAAGATCGGCTGCGTGCGTGGCGCGGGCCGGTCGTGTTCGCGAGTCACGACCGGGCGTTCCTCGATCGTGCGGCGACCGGGCTGTTCGATCTCGACCCCGGGCCGGCGGGCGCCGGCGCCGAAGCGGGCGCAGGCGCGGGCGCCTCCCAGCACGCGAGCCCTGACGACGAGCCGCTCGCCGCCTCGGGCTGCACGGTCTTCGGCGGCGGGTTCAGCCGGTTCCTGCGGGTCAAGGCCGATGAGCGCGCGCGTTGGCTGCAGCGCTACGACGACGAGCAGGACGAGCTGCGGCGCCTTCGCATCGGTCTCGCCGAGACGGCTCGCGCGGTCTCGCACGACGCACCCATGCGAGATCGCAACCGGATGGCATTCGGGCGGCGGGGCGACCGCGTCGAGCAGCAGGTGAGTCGGCGCGTGCGCAACGCCCAACTCAGACTCGAGATCCTCGAGCGCGACCAGGTGCCGAAGCCGCCGACGCCGCTCGCATTCGCCGGTATCCCGTCGGGCTCGCACGCGTTCGACGAGGAATCCGGCCCGCTGGTGCAGCTCTCGGACGTCGCCGTCAACGGCCGCCTTTCGCTCGAGACACTGCGGGTGGCACCGCTCACGAGGCTGCTCGTGACGGGGGCGAACGGCGCCGGCAAGTCGACGCTGCTGGGTGTGCTCGCGGGCGCGCTGCGCGTCGACGGCGGCGAGGTGCACCGGCGCAGGGGTCTGCGCGTGCAGTTGCTCGAGCAGGACGTGCGCTTCGCCGACCCCGGCGCCTCGCCGCGCCGGTTGTACGAGCGCGCGCTCGGCGAGCGGCGAGCCGAACAGGTGCCGCTCGGCGGTCTCGGACTCATCGCCCCGCGCGACGAGTCCCGCCCGATCGGCGCCCTCTCGGTCGGGCAGCAGCGGCGCCTCGCGCTCGCACTCGTGATCGCGCGGCCGCCGCACGTGTTCCTGCTCGACGAGCCGACGAACCACCTCTCGCTCGGGCTCGCCACCGACCTCGAGGCGGCGCTCGGCACCTACCCCGGCGCCGTCGTGATCGCGAGCCACGACCGGTGGCTGCGGCGGCGGTGGGCGGGGGAGGAGCTCGAGCTCGCGGCGGGCAGCGCCGTACAGGTGGGCGCGCTCCGGTAGGCGTGCTCCGGTGAGGCGAGCGGATGCCGCGGGGCGGGCGTGTCGCCGCGGCATCCGCCCCGCTTGCGAATCTCTCGAAGATATGTTCGAATGTGTGAATGCGGTGGAGCGGGCAGGAGCTGGGGGTCGAGCAGTCGGGCGCCCTGCCCGGGCTCGCGAAGCTCAACAACCTCGTGCGCTCGGTGCAGACCCCCGACTTCGCCGGCGTCACCTTCCACGAGGTGGTCGCGAAGTCCGCGCTGAACCGCGTGCCGGGCCAGTCCGCGATGCCGTTCGGCTGGACCATCAACCCCTATCGGGGCTGCACCCATGCGTGTGTATATTGTTTCGCTCGGCCGACGCACACTTACCTCGACCTCGACGCGGGTGACGACTTCGATCGGCAGATCATCGTGAAGGTGAACGTCGCCGAGGTGCTGCGACGCGAGCTCGCGAAGCCGGCATGGCGGCACGAACCGGTCGCGCTCGGCACGAACACCGACCCCTACCAGCGGGCCGAGGGGCGCTACGCGCTCATGCCCGGCATCATCGAGTCGCTCGCGACGAGCGGCACGCCGTTCAGCATCCTGACGAAGGGCACACTGCTGCGGCGCGACCTGCCGCTGCTCGTCGAGGCCGCGGCGCACGTGCCCGTCGATGTCGCGATGTCGATCGCGATCTACGACGACGAGTTGCAGCATTCGGTCGAACCGGGCACCCCGAGCACGAAGGCGCGGCTCGCGACCGTCACCGCGGTGCGCGAGGCAGGGCTCGACTGCTCGGTGTTCCTGATGCCGATCCTGCCGTACCTCACCGACACGAAGGCGCACCTCGACGAGGCGTTGCGCGCTGTGAAGGCGGCGGGCGGCACGAGCGTGCTCTATTCGGCCCTGCATCTGCGGGGCGCCGTGAAACCGTGGTTCATGCAGTGGCTCGAGCGTGCGCACCCCGAGCTCGTGCCGAAGTACCACTCGATGTACTACGGCACCAACGCCTCTGCGCCGAAGGCGTACCGGCAGTGGCTCGGCCAGCGCATCAAGCCGTTGATCAGGGCGCACGGCCTCGAGCACGGTCTCGAAGACCCGGTCACCGGGGGAGTGCGCTCGTCGGCGCTCGCACAGGGGCCCGCCACCGGCATCAGGCCGTTCGGCCGTGCGCGGCCGGCGCTGCATGCCGGCGATCTGCCCGTGACGCTCAGCCTTCCGCCCGACCCGGCCGCCCTGTTCTGACCCCGTCGACCGCGAGTCGACACGAGTCGCCCGCGCGTCTGAGAGACTCGTCCGCGCGAGGCGCCGGGAAACTGGGATAATCCGCAGAGGCCCGAACATCGGTGTTCGCACGGCGCACGAGCGGAGGAAACGATGACCTTGGGGTTGCCGGGACACCTCGCGCGGGAATCGCTGAGTCGAGCACTCGCGAACGCCGGCCATTGGGCGGCATTCACCTGCCTCGGTGTCGGTGCGGTGCTCGGGGCCGTCATGGCGACCGTCGGCGGCGAGCCCGGTCGCTGGATCGGATCGCTGCTCGTGCTCGTCATGGCCGTGCTGCTCGCGCTCGTCGCCCGCTACCCGACCGTCACCCTCACCGTGCTCTACCTCGGCGTCGGAGCAGGGGTCGTGTTCGCGATCACGCTCATGGTGATGGACGGCGACCAGTTCCCGTCCACCAACAACGCGGTGCTCGCCCTGCCGGCCATCGCGCTGCTGCTCGTCGGCGGCGCCGGCAGCGGATCGGCGATCGGGGTCACCTGGGCGTCCCTCGGCTTCGGTCTCGGCGAGGCCGCGGCGTTTCTCGGCACCGTCGTCGGCGGCGGCACCTACTCGCCGAATCTCGCGGTCTGCTTCGCGTTCGTCGTGGTCGTCGTCGTGCGGGTGTTCGACGGCGTGACCCGTCTGTCAGACATGCGCCGCGACACCGGTCTGCACCGTGCCAGCCAGCAGACCCGCGAGCTCGCGATCCGGCACGACTACGAGCTTCGCGCCACCGCGCGACTCCACGACACGGCGCTCAGCCATCTGGTGGCCATCGCCGCTGCCGGCTCGGGGCCGGTCGACGAACGACTGCGCGTCGGGATCCGGCAAGACCTCGGTCTCATCGTCGGCCGCGACTGGGCGATCGATCACGCACTGAACGGCGACCCGGCGACCGGGGGCGGCGCGGGCGTCCCGCGTTCGTACGCACCGCCGCCCGCGGCATCGCCCGCCACGGGCAATCGGTCGAGCGCCCGCCGTGGTCGCGCCGGCGCAGGCTCCGGCCAGAGCTCGCGACACGCCGCGGGCTCGGCGGCAGTCGCCGGCACCGAAGCATCCGACGACCCCCGGTTTCCCGTCGACGACACCGTGCCGTCGCTCTCGCATGCCTTCTCATCGGCTGCCAACGCCGGTCTCGAAGTGCGGGTCACCGGTGACTTCGCCGTGCTCGGCACGCTCGGCCCGCGTCGGGTCGCCGCGCTCGATGCGGCGGTCGCGCAATGCCTCATCAACGTCGCGCGCCACGCCGGCGTCGGCCAGGCCGAACTCGCGCTCGGGCTCGGCGGCGGCGAAGTGACGGTCGCCGTCATGGACAGCGGTGTGGGCTTCGACGAGAGCGAGGTGCCGCCCGATCGCATCGGGCTGCGCACCTCCATCAGGGCGCGCATCGAGCAGGAGCACGGCACCGTGCGCCTCTGGTCGACGAAGGGCATCGGCACCACCATCGTGCTGACGGTGCCGGAGGGCGGCGAATGAACGGGCATCTGCGCCTGACGCAGCAGGAGGCCGACCCGATCGGGGCGATCAGCGCGTCGCCGATCGTCGTGATCGGTGCGGCGCTCGCCTTCCTGCTGGCCACGGGGTTGACATGGTGGCACTGGAGCGAGGTGGCTTCGCCGCTCGCCGCGGTGATCGCGCTCGTACTCGTCGCGGCGGCCGGCACGACGGCCGCGCTCGCCGCCGCACCGGCTCGGGCACCCTTCACCAATGAGCGCCTGTGGATCGTCGTGACACTCGCGGTCGGCGCGGCCATCGCCGAGTACGTGAGCACGATCGGCAACAACCGTCAGCTCGTCGACGACTTCGGGCCGACGGTCATCGGCATGCTGATCTTCTCGCTCGCACCGTTCTGCACCTGGTTGTCGGCCGTGTTCGCGGGGGTGCTCTCGACGGCGGTGCTCTCGATCCTCGTCGTGGGCGCGTCCATGTACACGGAGTCCACCGCGCCGGTCGCCGCGCTCGTCACGTTGAACGCCGCACCGGTGCTCGCGATGTCTGCCGCGGCCGCCGGGTATTCGTACGGCATCGTGGCCGAGACGCTCGCGTGGCAACGGGAGGCCAATCGCGCGGCGCTGCAGCGGGATGCCGAGCTGCGAGCCGGCATCGCGCGATCGGTGCAGCAGAGCCGTGTGTCGGTGCTCGGGCGCGAGGTGCTGCCCTTCCTCGCCGGGGTCATGACCGCCGATCGCATCACCGTGACCGACGCCGACCGGGCGCGCGAACTCGCCGAGGCGCTGCGGCGGGCGCTCCGGGCCGGCATCGAGTCGACGTGGCTCGACGACCTCGCCGCCAGCATCCGCATGAATCGCGGTGTCGATACGATCGTCGACGATCCCACGGGTGCGGCCACGGCCCTCACCGCCGATCAGCGCTCGGCGCTGACCGCGCTCATCTCGTGGCTCGGCGACGCCTCCCGATCGCGGCTCATCACGGTGTCGTTCACCGAGGAGTCCGATGGCGAGACGCACGGCGACATCACCCTGGTGGCCGAAACGGGCGCCTCACCACCGAGCAGACGGGACCTCGACCGATTCGTCGCGGTGGCACGTGCCGTCGCCCTGCGCGCGGATGCGTCGCTGACGAGAGAGAATGTGACTGTGGGGTTGAGCTATGACATCGATTGAACATGTACCGGAGCCGGCGCCGCCGCATCGGCTGGCGATCCTCGACGACCATGAACTCATCGTCGACGGTCTCGCCCGTTGGTTCACCGACGTCGCGTCCGACTTCGCGGTGGTGATCCGCGCGACGAGCTGGATGGACCTCGTGCGCGACCCCGAGTTCCCGGTCGACCTCGTGCTGATGGACCTCCAACTCGGCGATACCGTCTCGATCGAATCGCGCATCAGGGCGTGTCGCGCGGCCGGCGCGAAGGTGATCGTCGTCACCGCGATCGACGACGAGGATTCGCGCCGGCGCTCGCTCGTCGCCGGTGCGGTGGGCTTCGTCTCGAAGACGCTGCCGGCCGACGAGCTCGTCGAGTACGCGCGGCGCGTCATGCGGGGCGAGCGGGTGCCGCGGCATCCTGCGTCGACATCGCGAGCGGATGCCGCGGGCGTCGCGCCCGACCGTCACGGCGTCGCGTTGAGCGCCGCAGAAGAGAAGGCGCTTCGCTACTACGCGCAGGGCCTCAGCACGGTCGAGGTCGGCCGGCGCATGGAGGTCGGCTACGAGACGGCCAAGACGTACCTGCGTCGCGTGCGCGAGAAGTACGCCAAGGCGGGGCGTCCCGCCAGCCGCAAGGCCGAGCTGATCCGCCGTGCGGCGGAAGACGGGTACCTCGAGTAGATGGCGAAGCTGTACTTCCGCTATGGGGCGATGAACTCCGGCAAGTCGACGGCGTTGCTCCAGGCGGCGTTCAACTACGAAGAGCGCGGGCACCGGGTGCTGCTCGCCAAGCCCGCGATCGACACGAAGGGCGACCGCGACATCGTCTCGCGACTCGGGGTCGTGCGCGCGGCCGACTTCACGATCGCGCCCGATTCGAGCGTGCGCGAGCTGTTCGAGACGCATCGCCGTGGCGTCGTGCAGCAGGCCGGGCGCGACGTGAGCTGCCTGCTCGTCGACGAAGCCCAGTTCCTGAACTCCGACCAGGTCGACGATATGCTGCGCATCGCGCTCATCGACGGAGTGCCGGTGCTCGCCTACGGCATTCGCACCGACTTCCAGACGGTGGCGTTCCCCGGCAGCCGGCGCCTGCTCGAGGTGGCGCACAGCCTCGAAGAACTGAAGACGATCTGCCGGTGCGGGCGCAAGGCCATCTTCAACGCCCGCCTCATCGACGGGGTCTTCGTATTCGACGGCGACCAGGTCTCGATCGACGGCGAAGCGGTCACCTACGAGTCGCTCTGCGGTGTCTGCTACCTCGACGAGAGCGGCGGGGTGCTGAACGGGCGGCACTGAGCGCGCGGCACTGCGCGGGCGGCACTGCGCGGGCGGCACTGCGCGGGCGGCATCGAGCGGATGCCTCGTGGCGCCGTTCGAGGCGCAGGGCTGGCGCTTTCACCGCACCGCGCGTGATGATGGGGTGAGACCGCTCGGAGGTGCGCCATGAACGAGATCGCGGTGGGTGTCGGCACCGGCGGTTCCGCCACGATGCGGGCCGTGCGCTGGGCCGCCGAGCGGGCCTCTGCGCTCGGCAGCACCCTGCGACTCGTGCATGTCGTCGACGAGTCCTCGATCTCGGCGACGCAGGGCGAGGGCGCCGGCGCTTCCGGCGATGTCGTGCGCGCCTCCGAACGGCGCGCGCACGAGTGCCTCGACGAGGCGGTCGCGGCCGTCGCGGCCGTCGACGCCGGCATCGAGACGGTCACGAGCCTCGAGCACGGCTCGCCCGTCGAGGTGTTCGAGCGCATCTCGGGCGAGGTCTCGATGCTCGTCGTCGGCAGCGACTGGCACGGCGGGCGCAGGGCCAGCCGTCGCCGCGTGCTCGGTCTGCGCATCGCCGCCGTGAGCACGTCGGCGGTCGCGGTCATCCCCGACCTCGAACCCGAGGGCCGCAGCGGGGTCGTCGTCGGCGTCGACGGCTCGCACATCTCCGACCACGCGCTCGCCTTCGCCGCCGACGAGGCGCACCGACTCGGCGAGCCGCTCATCGCCGTGCACTCGTGGGACGTCGTGGCCATGGTCGGCGGCGAGTACGGCTACGGCGCCCCGCTCATCGCGACCGACGACCTCGCCCGCGCCGAGACCGAGATCCTCGAGGCGGCGCTCGCACCCGCGGCGGCTGCGCACCCGACGCTCGAGATCCGGCGGGTCGTCGCGGCCGGCGACCCGGTGCACGATCTCACCGAGGCGGCGTCCGAGGCGAGCCTGCTCGTGGTCGGCAGCCACGGGCGGGGCGCGATCGCGCGGTTCCTGCTCGGGTCGGTCAGCCAGGGCGTGCTCGCCAACCTGACGGCGCCGACGGTCGTGGTGCGGTGACCGATGACGCGGCTCCGCTCGCCATGGCGACTGCTTCGCGGCGAGCGGCGGTGCGCGTCGACGGGGTCGACGCTGCTCGCGGCCTCGCCCTCATCGGCATGTTCGTGGCGCACGTCGCGCCCGCCGCGACATCCACTGAATTGACATCGTTGATCGCACTCGCCGACGAACGCCCCCGACTGCTGTTCGCCCTGACCGCCGGAATGGGCCTCGCATTCATCTCCGGCGGGGTGCGGCCGATCATCGACGGCCGTGCGGGCCTCCGTCGCCAGATCGCGATCCGGGCGGTGATCCTCATCGTGCTCGGCCTCGCCATCGCGTCGACCCTGCACCCGCTCGTCTACATCATCCTCGACGTGTACGGCGTCGCGTTCCTCATCATGCTGCCGCTGCTGTTCCTGCCGGTGCGTGCAGCCCTCGTCGCCGGCATCGCGCTGCTCGCGGTGATGCCGGGCCTGGCCGAACTCGCGGCCGCCACCGATCCCGTCGTCGATCTGGCGTCGGGGCCGCTCGGCCTCCTCGTCGAGTGGGCCGTGAGCGGGGCCTACCCGGTGGTCGTGTGGGTGCCGGTGATGCTGATCGGGCTCGCCCTCGCCCGCCTCGGCCTCGGCTCGCCGCGCGTCGTGACGATCGCGGCCGTCGCCGGCACGACGGTCGCTGCGGTGCTGCTGCCGATCGTCGCGCTGATGCCGGGCGGCAACGCCGCGGCATCCGTCGACCCCGCCCTCGACCCCGCCGCCGAACCCGATCCATGGGTCTCCGCCCTCCGCACCTCGCTCGAAGCGGTCGGCAACGTCGGGGTCGGCGTGGTCGTCGTCGCCGGGATGCTGCTGCTCACCTCCTTCGCGCGCCCGCGGGTACGCCGCGTGGCAGGGGCGGTGCTCTCGCCGATCACCGCGATGGGGTCGATGCCGCTGAGCGTCTACACCCTGCACCTGCTGGTGCTCGCCGCCTCCATCCGCGTCGAGACCGGCATCTACACCGACGACTCCGTCGAACTCCTCGTCGGCCTCGTGATCGGGTCGATGCTCTTCGCGTGGCTCTGGCGGCGCTATCTCGGTCGCGGCCCGCTCGAGCGGCTGCTCAGATGGGCGAGCGGGCGGAGCCGAGCAGATGCCGCGTCGCCGCCCGACTCGTGACGGTACGGCAGACTGGAACGGTTCGAAACGGAAGGATCCCCATGCGCATCTCGGTGATCGGCTGCGGCTACCTCGGTGCAGTGCACGCCTCAGCCATGGCCGAACTGGGCCACGAGGTCGTGGGCGTCGACGTCGACGAGGCCAAGATCGCGGCGCTCGCCGCCGGGCGACCGCCGTTCTACGAGCCCGGGCTCGCCGAGATCCTCACCTCGGCGACCGCGAGCGGCCGGCTGCGGTTCAGCACCGATATCGCCGATGCGGCCGACGCCGAGGTGCATTTCCTCGCCGTCGGCACCCCGCAGGCCGCCGACACCGGCGCCGCCGACGTGTCGTTCGTCGACGCCGCGTTCTCGGCCCTGCTGCCGCACCTGGCCGAGGGGGCGCTCGTCGTCGGCAAGAGCACCGTGCCGGTGGGCACCGCCGCGCGCCTCGCGGCCCGGCTCGCGAGCGAAGCCCCGCAGGCGTCGTTGGCCTGGAACCCCGAGTTCTTGCGCGAGGGCTTCGCCGTGAACGACACCCTCTCGCCCGATCGACTCGTCTACGGCGTCGGGCCACGCGACGACCACGCGGCATCCGTGCTCGATCATGTCTACCGGGCCGCGATCGAGGCCGGCACGCCGCGCATCGTGACCGACTACGCGACCGCGGAGCTCGTGAAGGTCGCGGCGAACGCATTCCTCGCAACCAAGATCAGCTTCATCAACGCGATGTCCGAGATCGCCGACGCGACCGGCGCAGATGTCACGGCGCTCGCCGACGCGATCGGCCACGATGCCCGCATCGGGCGCCGCTTCCTGAACGCGGGCGTCGGCTTCGGCGGCGGGTGCCTGCCGAAAGACATCCGGGGCTTCACCGCACGGGCCGAAGAACTCGGACTCGGCGGCACCTTCGCCTTCCTCACCGAGGTCGACGCGATCAACCTTCGGCAGCGACGCCGCGTGGTCGATCTCGCCGTGGCCGATCTCGGCGGCTCGGCCGTCGACAAGAAGGTCGCCGTGCTCGGCGTGACCTTCAAGCCCGACTCCGACGACGTGCGCGACTCGCCCGCCCTCGACATCGCCGTGGGACTGAGAGAACTCGGCGCCGACGTCGTCGCAACCGACCCCGAGGGCATCGAGAACGCGCGAGCGCGGCAGCCCGAGCTGCACTACGCGTCGACGACGCGGGAGGCGCTGTCGGGAGCCGACCTCGTCATTCTCGCGACCGAGTGGAGCGAGTACCGCGCACTCGACCCCGAGGCCGCCGCGCGGCTCGTGGGGGAGCGGCGCATCATCGACGGGCGCAACGTGCTCGACCCTGCGGCGTGGCGCGCGGCGGGGTGGCACTACCGCGGCATCGGGCGGCCGTAGGGGGTCTACGGGGCCCATGGGCTCCACGCCCCGGCCGTGGGCCTGCGGACATGAAGAAACCCCCTCCCGAAGGAGGGGGTTTCACCCGGTCGGGGTGACAGGATTTGAACCTGCGACCTCGTCGTCCCGAACGACGCGCGCTACCAAGCTGCGCCACACCCCGGGGTCGGCCCTTGCGAGCCTCAACAAGAATAGCCGATAAATGGCGGCCGTCAGACCACGTGGCGGGTGCCGCGGCGGCTATTCGGTCGGCCGCAGCGTGAGCAGCGTCGCCTCGGGCGGGCAGGCGAAGCGCACGGGAGCGTAGATCGAGGTGCCGAGGCCGGCCGAGACGTTCAGGAACGCCGACCGCAGGCCGTGCCGCCAGATGCTGAGCCCCTTGACCTGGTCGCGCGGGATGTCGCAGTTCGTGACGAGCGCCCCGTAGCCGGGCACGCACACCTGGCCACCGTGCGTGTGGCCCGCGAGCATGAGCTGTGCGCCGTGATTGACGAACGAGTTCAGCACGCGTTGGTAGGGCGCGTGGGCGACGCCCACGGTGACGGTGGGGCGAACTTCGACCGGTCCCTGAGCCCGTCGAAGGGCGTCGGGCCACGTCTCATCGCCGAGCGGATCATTCGCGCGGAGTTCGTCGATCGCGGCGGTGATGAGGTCGAGCCGGTCGTAACCCTTGTGCGGGTCGTCGACGCCGAAGAACTCGAAGTGCGTGCCGCGGAGGTCGAGGGCCGTCGCGGTGTTGTCGAGGTCGTGCCAGCCGAGCGAGTCGAAGAAGGCGTGCAGTTCGCCGATGTCGAGCGATGCCGCGCGGCGGCCGAGGCGCGACGGCCCCGTGAAGTACCCGAACGGATTCTTCAGCACCGGCCCGAAGTAGTCGTTCGACCCGTTGACGAAGACGCCGGGAACCCCGCGGAAGGGCTCGAACGCGTGACGGATGCCCTCGATGCCCCGCTCATGCCCGAGGTTGTCGCCCGTGTCGACGATGAGGTCGGGCCGCAGGTCGGCGAGGCTGCGCACCCACTCCTGCTTGTCGCGCTGCCAGGGCGCCATGTGCAGGTCGGAGAGGTGCAGCACCCGGATCGGCTCCGCGCCCGGCGGGAGCACCGGGACATCCACTCGCCTGAGCGTCCAGTTGGTGCGCTCGACGAGCGATCCGTACGCGAATGCGGCAGCACCCGCCGCGGCGATCGCGAT
>NZ_JBSHJY010000048.1:0-23010 GCF_053619715.1 Agromyces sp. NPDC055520
CTCCCGAAGGAGCGAGGGCCGCCGCGCTGTGGGGTGTCGAACCCGATCAGCCCGCCGAGTTCACGATGTCGAGGAGGTTCGGGTTGTTGGCGTACGCCTCAGCCGCGTTCTCCTTCGTCACGATGACCGGCGCGAGCAGGTACGCGGGAACGACCTTCACGCCGTTGTCGTACTGCTCGGTGTCGTTGACGTCGACCGTCTCACCCTTCTGGAGCTGCTGGATCATCTTGATCGTCTGCTCCACGAGGAGGTTGGTGTCCTTGTTGATGGTCGAGTACTGCTCGCCCGCCATGATCGACTTGACCGACTCGACCTCGGAGTCCTGACCGGTGACGGTCACCTTGGTGATGTCCTTGCCGGCCTGCTTGGTCGAGGTGATGATCGCACGAGCGAGGTTGTCGTTCGGCGAGAGCACGCCGTCGATGTTCTTGTCGGCGTAGTTCGCAGCGAGCAGCGAGTCCATGCGGCTCTGGGCGTTCTCGGCCTCCCAGCCCTGGGTCGCCGTCTGGGCGATGTCGGTCTGGCCCGAGGCGACGACGAGCGTGCCGTCGTCGATCTTCGGCTGCAGCACCTTCATGGCGCCGTCGAAGAACACGGCCGAGTTGGCGTCGTCGGGCGAGCCCGAGAAGAGCTCGACGTTCCACGGAGCCTCGTGGCCCGAGCGCGCGGCGAGGCCGTCGAGCAGAGCCTGGCCCTGCAGCTCGCCGACCTTGAAGTTGTCGAACGCGACGTAGTAGTCGACGTTCGGCGTGTTCTCGATCAGACGGTCGTAGGCGATGATCGTGACGCCGGCGTCGGCGGCCTGCTGCAGCTGCGTGCCGAGCTGCTTGCCGTCCTTCGCGCCGATGACGATGACCTTGGCGCCGTTGGTGACCATGGCCGAGATCTGGTTCTGCTGCTCGGCGACGGTGTTCGAGGCGGGCGCGTACTGCACGTCGCCCTTGAACCCGGCGTCCTTGAGGCCGTCTTCGAAGAGACCGCCGGCCAGCACCCAGTTCTCCGACGTCTTGTCGGGCAGGGCGATGCCGATCGTCGAGTCGGCGGCGAAGCCGGCCGCTGCGGACTCGCTGCTGCTCGTGTCGCCGCCTCGGTCGGAGGAGCAGCCGGCCAGCGCGAGCGCTGCGACCGCCGCGACCGCGGTGGCCGCCAGAGTGATTTTCTTCATTGATCAGTCACTTTCTTGATTGGGATTTCAGGAGTACTCGGTGGTGAAGAGCGAGCGGATGTCGCGGCGCAGGATTCAGCGCCGGCTGAGGTCTTCGGGCCGCGACGAGAGGTTCGACTGGCTCGTGGGGGCGACCGTGGGCGCCTCGTCGGGCGCCTGCGTCTCGAGGCGCGCCTTGCGGCGACCCGACCAGAGTCCGAGGATCGACGGGCGGCCCTGACGCTTCGACCAGACGTCGACGCCGACGGCGAGCAGCAGCACGAGGCCCTTGATGATCTGCACCACGTCGGCGCCGGCGCCGATGAGCTGCAGGCCGTTGTTGAGGAAGGCCATCACGAGGCCACCGACGATCGAGCCGATGACCGTGCCGATGCCGCCCGAGACCGCCGCGCCGCCGATGAAGACGGCCGCGATGGCGTCGAGCTCCCAGCCGTTGCCGTCTTGCGGGCCCGAGGCCGTCGCGCGGGCGACGTAGATCATGCCGGCGACGGAGGCGAGCACCGCCATGTTCATCATCACGAAGAAGTCGACCCTGCGGTCTTTCACGCCCGAGAGCGTGGCGGCGAGGCGGTTGCCGCCGACCGCGTAGATGTGGCGGCCGAAGATCGTGTTGCGCGTGATGAACGAGTAGAGGATGACGAGCACCACGAGGATGATGCCCGAGATCGGGAAGCTCGTGCCGGGGCGGCCGGTGGCGAAGAGCCACGCCGCCCAGAGGATGACTCCGGCGAGCACGACGACCTTGACGACGCTCACCCAGACGGGCGCGGCCTCGGAGCCCATCTTCTTCTGCACGCGTCGCAGGTGGAACTCGTTCCAGACGATCCACCCGGCGCCGAGGACGCCGAGCAGCATCGTCAGCACATTGAAGTTGAACGGCAGGGCGAGTTCGGGCAGGTAGCCGGCGCCGATCATGCCGAACTCGTGCGGAACCGGAGTCGTCGTCGACTGGCCGATGAACTGGTTGCCGCCGCGGAAGAGCAGCATGCCGGCCAGGGTCACGATGAACGCCGGCACCCCGACGAACGCGACCCAGAAGCCCTGCCAGGCGCCGATCGCGACACCCACGGCGATGCCGAGCAGGATCGCGAGCGGCCACGGGAAGTTCCACTCCTCCATCGACTTCGCCACGATGATGCCCGTGAACGCCGCGACCGAGCCGACCGAAAGGTCGATGTGGCCCATGATGATGACCATCACCATGCCGATCGCGAGGATCAGGATGTAGGAGTACTGGTTGACGACGTTGATCAGGTTCGTCGGCGAGAGCGTCAGCCCGTTCGTCCAGATCTGGAAGATCACGATGATGACGATGAGGCTGCCGAGGATGCCGAACTGGCGGAGGCTGGACTGGCCGCCTCCGAAGATCTTGCGGATGTCGGAGAGCCCGCCCTTCTTCTTCTGGGCGGCCGGGTCGTTCGCCGTCGTGCTCATGCGTTCGCCTTCTTCTTGGCCGAGGTCATGCTGCGCATGAGCGCCTCGGGATTCGCCTCGGATGCGGGGATGTTGTCGGTGATCTGGCCCTCGAAGACCGTGTAGATGCGGTCGGCGATGCCGAGCAGTTCGGGCAGCTCGCTCGAGATGAGGATGACGCCCTTGCCCTGCGCCGCGAGCGACTGGATGATCGTGTAGATCTCGTACTTGGCGCCGACGTCGATGCCGCGAGTGGGTTCGTCGAGGATGAGCAGGTCGGGGTCGGTGAACATCCACTTCGCCAGCACGACCTTCTGCTGGTTGCCGCCCGAGAGCTTGGAGACGCCGGCGTCGACGCTCGGCGTCTTGATGCGCAACTGCTTGCGGTAGTCCTCGGCGATGCCGAACTCCTGCGAGTCGTCGACGACGCCGCGCCTCGCGATCTTCGACAGCTTCGCCGAGACGATCGACCGCTTGATGGTGTCGAGCAGGTTGAGCCCCAGCTGCTTGCGGTCTTCGCTGACGTAGGCGAGGCCGTGCTCGATCGCCGACTCGACGTCTTTCAGCACGATCTCCTCGCCGTCTTTGACGATCGTGCCCGAGATGAAGTTGCCGTAGGAACGGCCGAAGATGCTCATCGCGAGCTCGGTGCGGCCGGCGCCCATGAGGCCCGCGAGGCCGACGATCTCGCCGCGCCGCACGTTGAGGCTCGAGCCCTTGACCACGAGGCGCTCGGGCATCTGCGGGTGCTGCACCGTCCAGTCGCGCACCTCGAAGAAGACGTCGCCGATGCGCGGCGTGCGGTCGGGGAAGCGGCTCTCGAGCGAGCGGCCGACCATGCCCCGGATGATGCGGTCCTCATCGACCCCGCCGGCGTGCACGTCGAGGGTCTCGATCGTGTGGCCGTCGCGGATGATCGTGATCTCGTCGGCGATCGCCTCGATCTCGTTGAGCTTGTGCGAGATCATGATCGATGCGATGCCCTTGCCCTTGAGGCCGCGGATCAGGTCGAGCAGGTGCTGCGAGTCGTCTTCGTTGAGGGCGGCCGTCGGCTCGTCGAGGATGAGGAGCTTGACCTCTTTCACGAGCGCCTTGGCGATCTCGACGAGCTGCTGCTTGCCGACGCCGAGGTGCTTGATCTGGGTGTCGGGGTCCTCCTCGAGTCCGACGCGGGCGAGCAGGTCGATAGCCCGCACCTTCGCGGCCGCCCAGTCGATGCGGCCGCCGTGGTTGATCTCGTTGCCGAGGAAGATGTTCTCGGTGATCGACAGCTCGGGAATCAGCGCGAGCTCTTGATGGATGATCGCGATGCCGGCGTTCTCGCTCTGGCGGATGTCTTTGAACTGCACCTCTTCGCCGCGGAAGATGATCTGCCCGGTGTAGGTGCCGTGCGGGTAGACCCCCGAGAGCACCTTCATGAGGGTCGACTTGCCGGCGCCGTTCTCGCCGCAGATCGCGTGGATCTCGGCGGGCATCACCGTGAGCGAGACATCCGACAGCGCTTTGACGCCCGGGAACTCCTTGGTGATCGAGCGCATCTCGAGCAGGGGCTGAGCACTCATCGGCGGCCCCCTCGGGGTGTCGTCTTCGACTGGTTCACGTGCGACCTCGGTGTCATTCGTTCGGGGCGGTAGTCGTGTGACGGTCTCGTGTGACCGTTCACATCGAGACAATGCTGCATGCGAGACGCGGCGCTGTCAAGCGGAGCCTGTCACGCTTGCATAACGAGGACGACGATCGGATGCCGCGGCCGACGAGCCGCGCACGACGAGTCGCGGCACGATCTCCTCGACCTCGAGCACCTCACGCCCCTGCACCTGGTTCAGGAGCAGGGCCACCGCGCGGCGCCCCACCTCGCGGAAGTCCTGGTGCACCGTCGTGAGCGGCGGCCACACGTGCTGGGCCACGGGGATGTCGTCGAATCCGACGACGCTGACGTCGCCGGGAACGTCGAGCCCCGCGTCGCGGAAGGCGTGCATGAGGCCGATCGCCATCTGGTCGTTGGCCGCGAACACCGCGGTGAAGTCGAGGGCCCGACTGAGCTCACGACCCGCGAAGTAGCCGAAGTCGGCGCTCCAGTCGCCGAGGATCGGCGGGTGCAGCGAGAGGTCGGCGTCATCGATCGCGTCGAGGAATCCGCGCATGCGCGCCTCGGCCTCGATCCAGTCCTGCGGGCCGGCGAGGTGCACGATCTCGCGGTGCCCGAGGCTCACGAGGTGCTGCGTGGCGCGGCGTGCACCGGTGACCTGGTCGACCGAGAGCGCCAGGTGGTCGCTGCGCCCGGTCGACTGCAGACTCACGAACGGCACGCCGATCTGGGCCGTGGCGAGCACGTCGAACACCCGCACCTGCGGGGCGATGACGACGAGCCCCTCGATCGCCTGCAGCCTGAGGTGCTCGAGCGCGTCGGTGATGCCCTCTGGCGTGACCTCGGCGAGGTTGGCCGTGTTGACGTAGTACCCGTGCTCGCGGGCCGCGTCTTCGATCGCGGCGATGCTCGTCGCCGGCCCGTACTCGCTGCTCCTCGCCGCCAGCACGCCGATCGTGTGCGAGCGGCTCGTGACGAGGGCCCGCGCCGCGCGGTTCGGCCGGTACTGCAGCGTCTCCATCGCGAGGAGCACGCGCTCCTTCGTCTCGGGCCTGATGCTCGGGTGGTCGTTCAGCACCCGGGAGACGGTCTGGTGCGACACTTCGGCGAGGCGCGCGACATCGCGGATGCTGGGCGCCCGCCCTTTGGGAGTCTCAGGATTCACTGCCAGCCCGTTCACCCCGATGTGCACGTTCACATCGGCGGCGCTTCCATTATGCACGTGGACGCCGCATCCCGCGCCACCGGCACGTGTGACAGTCACATGATGGGCGGCACCGCGTCAGGCGCGCACCGCTCGGCGGTCACCTCGCGCCGGTCGCCCCACCGACGGGCCGCACCCGGCTCGCGAGCAGCACCGCGATGAGCGCGATCGCGAGCGTCACGGCGAAGTCCGCGGCGAACATGCCCGAACCGATCGCGCTCGAGACGAGCGCCGTGACGGCCAGCGCGATGGCCGCACCGAGCGATTCGGCGATCGTCAGTGCCGCGCTGTTGAAGCCCTGCGCCGAGACGGGCGAGAGGGCGAGCACCGCTACCGAGAATCGCGGGTACATGAAGCCCATGGCACCGCCCGCGAGCGTCCACGCCGTGAAGGCGATGGCGGGCGGCAGCGTGAACAGCGCAACGACGAACACGATCGCGAGCCCGATCGCGAGCAGGATCGAGCCGAACACCACCGCCTGCGTGTTCGACACCTGCTCGGTCAGCCGGCCCTGCAGCCACGACGCGACCGCCCACGAGACCCCGGCCCCGGTCAGCACCGCACCGGCGAGGCTCGGCGAGAACTCGTAGCGCTCGATGAAGAGGTACGGCAGGTAGATCTCGCTGCCGAAGAACGCACCCGCCACGATGAGCTTCAGCATCACCGTCGCCGGCATGCCGCGCGCGGCGCGCAGGGTGCCCGGTGGCAGCAGCGGCCGCGCCGCCCACGCCGCGAGCACGATCGCCGCGACCGCGACGATCCAGCGCCACGGGTCGCCGAGCTCCTTCGAGAGCGACACCCCGAGCGCCGCCGCGGCGACGAGCACCGACCAGCCCACGCGGCTGATGCTCCACTGCACCGACGGGTCGCCCTGCACCTGGTCGCGCACGCGCAGCACGGGCGGCAGCATCATCGCCGCGGCCGGCACGACGAGCACGATGACCCCGAGGAACACCCAGTGCCAGCTGAGGGTCTCGGCGACGACGCCCGCGAGCGCCGGACCGATGATCGAGGGGATCACCCAGGCCGCCGCGAAGCCGGCGAACACCCGAGCCCGCAGCCGCTCGGGGTAGACCCGGCCGACGATGACGTAGAGCGGCACGATGACCGCGGCACCCGAGAGCCCGTGCACGAATCGGCCGACGATGAACACCTCCATGTTCACCGCGGTGCCCGCGATCACGAGACCGACGACGAAGAGCCCGGCGGCGACGAGCAGCGACGGCAGCGGCCCCGAGCGGTCGGTCCAGTTGCCCGCGATGACCATGCCGATGATGCCCGCGGCGAGCGGCACGGCGAACGCGAGCGCGAAGAGCGAGACCCCGTCGAGCTGCTCGGCCACGAGCGGCATGATCGTCGTGACCGCCATCGCCTCGAATGCGGCGAGGAAGATGAGCGAGAACATGCCGATCGAGAGCCACCGGTAGGGCTTCGAGAGCGGCCCGGCGGCCGGCACCGGTTCATGCGCTGCCGAGACCGGTGCAGCGGATGCCTCGGCGCCCGCCGGGTTCGCGGCGACGACGTCATCGTGGTCGGTCGAGGGCGGCGCGGGCGTCGGAGCGGTGGGATCGGTCACCCTGTCGAGCCTACGACTTCAAGTCGGCTTGAACTCAAGCGGATGCCGCGGCGTCACGCGGATGCCGCTCAGTACTCCTCGTGCGTGTCGGGATCGCCGCCCCAGATGCGGCCTCGCGACAACGCCGAGATCGCATCGACCTCTTCGGTCGTGAGCGCGAAACCGAAGACGTCGAGGTTCTCACGTCGGCGCGCGGCATCCGACGACTTCGGAATCGGCACTGCCTCGAGCTCGACGTGCCAACGCAGCACCGCCTGTGCGGGAGTGACGCCGTGGGCGGCGGCGATCTCGGCGATGACGGGCTCCTGCAGCAGCTCGGTGCGCTTGGCGAGCGGACTCCAGCTCATCGTGCGGATGTCGTGCTCGTCGTGGAAGGCGCGCAGCTCGGCCTGCGGAAAGTAGGGGTGCAGTTCGACCTGGTTCACGACCGGCACGATGCCCGTGCTGTCGATGAGGCGGGTGAGCATCTCGGCCGTGAAGTTCGAGACGCCGATCGCCCGCACGAGGCCCTTCTCGCGCAGCGAGATCATCGCGCGCCAACTGTCGAGGTACTTGCCGAGGCGCGGCAGCGGCCAGTGGATGAGGTACAGGTCGACCCAGTCGAGATCGAGGCGCATGCGCGACTGCTCGAAGCTCGCGATCGTCTCGTCGAAGCCGTGGTGCTTGCCCGGCAGCTTCGTCGTGATCACGAGGTCGCTGCGGTCGACGTCGGTGCGGCGGATCGCCTCGCCCACGGCCTCTTCGTTGCCGTAGTTGAACGCGGTGTCGATGAGGCGGTACCCCTCGGCGATGCCGGCCGTGATCGCGTCGATGCCCGCCTGGTCGTCGAGTCCGTACGTGCCGAGCCCGATCGCCGGAATCGTGTTGCCGTCGCGGAGGGAATAGGCGGGTGCGATCATCTGTACATCCTCACGCACGCGGGCGCCGGATGCCACACTCGCCGCGCCCGTGGGTGTCGCGGGTCTCGCCGTGTCGCGGTCTTCGCCGGCGTCGCGGCTCAGCCCGCGGGCAGCTCGGCGAACGCGCGCACCGGGAACGTGCCGAAGCCCGCGACCCGCGGCGGCACCGCCGTGAAGCGGGCGCCGTGCACGGGCACCTCGGCGAGCGCGGTCAGGTGCTCGACGACGTGGATGCCCGCCGCGAGCAGGATCGAGTGCGCCGGCCGGGTGCCGCCCGACTCGGTGTCGTCGATGTTGAGCGAGTCGATGCCGACGAGCACGACGCCGGCATCGGCGAGGTGCTGCGCACCCGCCTCGGTGAGGAACGGCGCGCCGTGCACGTACTCGGGCCGCCCGAAGTGCCGGCTCCAACCCGTGTGCAGCAGCACCGCCGTTGCCGTCAGGTCACGATCGAAGAAGACCTCTGCGGGGATGCCGCGGCTCGCGGCATCCGTCAACCTGAAGACCTCGGCGGGGATGCCGACGAGCGAGTCGAGCGGCAGGCTCGCGAGGTCGCCGCCGTCGGCGTAGCGGTGGTACGGGCTGTCGAGGTAGGTGCCCGTGTTGCCCGCCATCGTGATGACGTCGATCTCGAACTCGGTGCCCGGCGCGTAGTGCTCGCGCGACGCTTCGCGCGTGAGGTGCGGCGTGATCACCGGCTCGGGAATGCCCGGATACGTCACGAGCCCCTCGCTGATCGTGTGGCTGAGGTCGACGAGGCGGCCTCGCTGCGCCGGTCGGTGGTGCCCGATCAGGGGATTTGGACGGCGCGCGGCGCCGGCCGGCCCCTCCGACGGCGTGTCGTCCAGAATCCCCTGATCGGGAGACACGCCCCGCGAACCCCGGTGCGCCTCTTCGACGATCTCGAGGTTCGACAGTTCGACGCTGCCGACGAGCGCGAGCCCGAGATGGCGCACGAGCAGCTCGCCGATCTCGGCCACGGTGAGCTGCGGCGACGGCAGGTCGAGGCGGAACCCCTGCGCCTGCAGGCCTCCCCCGTTGACGAAGGCGATGTCGGCGTCGAAATGGGCACGGTGCTCGGTCACGCGGTCTCCTCGGCGACGGGCGGGGCCGGGTGCATGGGCTGCACGGCGATCGGTTCGCCGCGTCGACGGGCGCGCACCCGGCGCACGACCGTCACGAGCACCGCGGCGGCGGCGAGCACGAGCGGCACGAGCAGGTTCGCCCAGGCGAGCACGAGGAGCCCGACGGTCATGACCGTCGCGACGACGGCGAGCCACCAGCCGAACGACCAGCGCCTGAGCAGCAGCGTCGCGGCGAGCATGCCCACCGCGTAGATCGCGACCATGTTGCTCGTGTGGATGAGGATGAACCCCGTGAGGTCGAGATCGTTCAGCAGCATCAGGCCGAAGTAGACGATGATGATCACGCCGGTGAGCGCGAGCGCCCGGCGGGGCACCTCGCCGTCGGCGGCGCCCTTGGCGAAGAACCTCGGCAGGTCGCCGTCGCGGCCGAGCGCGGCACCGAGCTTGCCGAACGCCGGCAGGTAGGCGTTCATCACGCCGAGTGTGACGATCGCCGCGACGATCGCGACGAGTACGGGGCCGATGCCGGGGGCAGTCGTCTCGACGAGGTCGAGCAGCGGCACCTGCCCCTCGCCCGCGCGGTCGCCGAGCACCGCGACGGTGACGAACTGCAGGGCGAGGTAGCCCGCGCCGACCACGACGACGGCGATGCCGGTCGCGAGCGGGATGGTCTTGCGCGGGTTCTTGAACTCGCCCGCGATGTGGGTGCCGACCTCCCAGCCGGCGAATGCCCAGACGAAGAGGCTGATCGCGACGCCCACCCCGCCCCAGCCGTTCGGCAGGAACGGCGTGAAGTTCGAGGCCTCGGCGGCCGGGAAGGTGACCGCGACCACGCCGACGACCACCGAGATGAGCAGGCCCGTGAGCACGAACTGCACCCACCCGGCGACGCGCACGCCGAACCAGTTGACGACGAACGGGGGCACGAAGACCGCGAAGCCGATGATCGGCACGGCCGAGCGATCGATGCCGAGCACTGCGACGACGTACTCGCCGCCGAGCACGGCGAGCACCGGGGCGCCGATGCAGACGCCGAAGTAGAACCAGTACCCGGCCATGCGCGCCGCGGTGTCGCCGAGCGCACGCCGCGCGTAGCTCGCGACGCCGCCCGCGTCGGGGTAGCGCGAGGCGAGCGCGGCGAAGGTGCCCGCGAGCGGGATGGAGAGCACGAGCACCACGGCGACCGCGACGATCGAGGCCGGGCCCGCGGCCGAGGCGGCGAGGCCGGGCAGCACGAGGATGCCGGTGCCGAGCACGCTCGCGATGTAGAGGGCCGTGCCCTGCACGAGGCCGAGACTGCCGTGGTGCGGCTGGGCCGCGGCGTTCACCGCGGGTGCGACCGGGGCCGCAGCGGTCTGGTTCGAAGTCACCAGCTCATTCTGGAGCATGCCACCGACGCACGCCGCTGGCAGGAATGACACACTTCATCGAAATGCTGCCAGTGGGTTCATCCGCGACGAACCTGCGCGACCGCCGCCTCCCGATCGATGAAGTTCGTGAGTTCGCCGATCGAGGCCATGAGCGGCGCCGGGAAGAGAACGAGCGTGTTCTTGTCGACCCCGACCTCGACGAGCGTCTGCAGGGTGCGCAGCTGCAGGGCGAGCGGATGCGACATCATCGTGTCGCTCGCGACGCCGAGCTGCACGGCGGCGAGCGACTCGCCCTCGGCGGCGATGATCTTCGCCCGCTTCTCGCGCTCGGCCTCGGCCTGCTTCGCCATGGCCCGCTTCATTGAGTCGGGCAGCAGAATGTCTTTCAGCTCGACGAGCGTGACCTCGACGCCCCAGTCGAGTGTCGTGACATCCAGGATCTCGCGGATGTTGGCGTTCAGCGCGGCCGTGTCGGCGAGCGTCTCGTCGAGGTGATGCTGACCGACGACCCGTCGCAGGGTGGTCTGCGCGATCTGCTCGATCGCGGCCTTCACGTTCTCGATCGCGATCACCGACTTCACCGCATCGGCCACCCGGTAGTACGCGACGGCCGAGACGCCGACCGTCACGTTGTCTTTCGTGATGATGCCCTGCGACTGGATCGGCAGCGTCACGATGCGCAGCGACACCTTCGTCATCACGTCGACGATCGGGATGATGAACCGGATGCCCGGTTCGCGCACGCTGTGCAATCGACCGAAGCGCAGCACCACACCGCGCTCGTACTGCTTCACGATCTTCACCGCCATGAAGAAGAGCACGATCGCGAGGATCGCGACGACGACCAGAGTGATCCAGAACCAGACCATGAGAGCTCATCTCCCGAGGCGCCGGTTTGTGCTGTGCGCCTGCTCCCATTCTCCCACCGCTGACGCCGGTCGAGTAGGCGCGCCAGCGCCGTATCGAGACCCGGTGACCCGGTCTCGATACGCTCCTTCGTCGCTACTCGACCACCGAGATCGCTACAGGCGGGCGAGCGCCCCGTCGATGTCGGCGAGCAGGTCGGCGACGTCCTCGATGCCGACCGACAGGCGCACGATCGACTCGGGCACCTCGGCGTCGGTGCCCTTCACCGAGGCATGCGTCATCTCCGACGGGTAGTTGACGAGCGACTCCACGCCGCCGAGCGACTCGGCGAGCTGGAACAGCTCGGTCGACTCGGCGAACCGGCGCGCGGCCGCGCCGCCGCCCGCGAGCGAGATCGAGAGCATGCCGCCGAAGCCCGACATCTGCCGGGCGGCGAGCTCGTGACCCGGGTGCGACTCGAGCCCCGGGTAGTACACGCGCTCGATGCCGGCGTGTTCGCCCAGGCGCCGGGCGATCGCCATCGCGTTGCTGCTGTGGCGCTCCATGCGAACGCCGAGCGTCTTGATGCCGCGCGAGGTGAGGAACGCGTCGAACGGCCCCGAGACCGCGCCCGCCGCGAACTGCGTGAACGTCACGCGCTCGGCGAGGTCGGCGAGCTCGGGACGGGCGACGTCGCCGAGTCCGCCGGCGAACACGAGCGCGCCGCCGACGACGTCGGAGTGGCCGCCGAGGTACTTCGTCGTCGAGTGCACGACGACATCGGCGCCGAGCGCGAGCGGTTGCTGCAGCGCGGGCGAGGCGAAGGTGTTGTCGACGACCACGAGCACGCCCGCGGTGCGACCGAGTTCGGCGAGCGCCGCGACATCCGAAATCTTCATCAGGGGATTCGACGGCGTCTCGATCCAGAGCACCTTCGTCGACGGCTCGATCGCGGCGCGCACGGCGTCGAGGTCGCTCGTGTCGACGGTCGTGTGCCGTACGCCCCAGGCGCCGTGGACGCGGCGGATCAGCCGGTGCGTGCCGCCGTAGACGTCGTTGCCGATGACGACGTGGTCGCCGGGCGCGAGCACGGTGCGCAGCAGGGCGTCTTCGGCGGCGAGGCCCGAGGCGAACGACAGACCGAGCTCGCCGCCCTCGAGTGCGGCGAGCTGCATCTCGAGCGCCGTGCGGGTGGGGTTGCCGCCGCGCGAGTACTCGTAGCCGCCGCGGAGGCCCCCGATGCCGTCTTGCACGTAGGTCGAGGTCTGGTAGATCGGCGGGATGACGGCGCCGGTCGTCGGGTCGAACTCCTGCCCCGCGTGGATCGCGAGGGTGTCGAAGCGTGCGTCGTCGTGCATGTCGGAACTCCTGAGGTGCGTGGTGGGTGGGTGCGATGGCCGGTCAGGCGGAGAGGTAGGCGAGCAGGTCGGTGCGGGTGATCACGCCGAGCGCCTTGCCGCCGTCGGTCACGAGCATCGCGGGCGTCGCGCCGAATGCCGAGCGAGCGGATGCCACGGGCTCGTTGACCCCGATGAGCGGCAGCGGCTCGCCGATGACGCTCGAGACCTTGTCGGTGAGCTTCGCCTGCCCTGAGAAGACCAGATCGAGCAGCGTCTCTTCATTCAGCGCTCCGAGCACCTCGCCGAGCACGACGGGCGGCTCGGCCGTCAGCACGAGCAGCTGCGAGACGCCGGTCTCGGTCATGCGGTCGATGGCCTCGCGCACCGTGTCGTTCGGGTGCACGTAGACGATCGGCGCCGTGCGGTCGGCCTTCGCGGCGAGCAGTTCGGCGACCGTGTGGCCGGAGGGGGCGTTCGAGAACCCGTAGGCGCGCATCCACTTGTCGTTGAAGATCTTGCCGAGGTAGCCGCGGCCGCCGTCGGGCAGCAGCACCACGAAGACGTCGTCGGCGGTGACGCCGGGCGCAGCCGCGGCCTTCAGCGCCGCGACCACGGCCATGCCGCTCGAACCGCCGACGAGGATGCCCTCTTCGCGGGCGAGGCGCCGGGTCATGTCGAACGACTCGGCGTCGCTGACGGCGATGATCTCATGCGGCACCGCGGGGTCGTACGCCGTCGGCCAGAAGTCTTCGCCGACGCCCTCGACGAGATACGGCCGGCCGGTGCCGCCCGAGTAGACCGAACCCTCTGGGTCGGCGCCGATGATGCGCACGCGATCTTCGGACACCTCGCGCAGATACCGGCCGGTGCCGGTGATCGTGCCGCCCGTGCCGACGCCCGCGACGAAGTGCGTGACCTTGCCCTCGGTGTCGCGCCAGATCTCGGGTCCGGTCGTCTCGTAGTGCGAGCGCGGCCCGTTGGGGTTCGAGTACTGGTCGGGCTTGAACGCGCCGGGGATCTCGCGGGCGAGCCGGTCGGAGACGCCGTAGTACGACTCGGGGCTGTCGGGGGCGACCGCGGTCGGCGTCACGACGACCTCGGCACCGTAGGCGGTGAGCACGTTGCGCTTGTCTTCGCCGACCTTGTCGGGGCAGACGAAGATGCACCTGTAGCCGCGCTGCTGGGCGACGAGCGCGAGGCCGACGCCCGTGTTGCCGCTCGTCGGCTCCACGATCGTGCCGCCCGGCTTCAGCTTGCCCTCGCGTTCGGCGGCATCGATGATGCGGCCCGCGATGCGGTCTTTCGACGAGCCGCCGGGGTTCAGGTACTCGAGCTTCACGAGCACCGTCGCCTGCGTCACGCCGTCGGTGACGTGGTGCAGCTTCACGAGCGGGGTGTCGCCGACGAGGTCGACGATGGTGTCTGCGTACTTCATGGTGAGGTCCTTGCTGTCGGCTCGTTCGGCCCGGTCGGCGAACGGCGGGCGAACGGAGTGCGTGCGTGGGGTCGGTCGGCGTCAGCGACAGCGACAGCACAGCGAGAGGATCACGAGGCCACTCTATCCGCTCGAGGGACCGCGGCGAAGAGGGCGGAGCGGATGCCACGACCCGGCGTTCTCTCAGCCGGCACGGTCGCTTCGTGAATATGATTGCAGCGACAACCTTTCGAGAGAGGCCCCCGTGTGAGCGCGACCCCGCCCGTTCCCCCCAAGGTGAAGCAGCAGCAGAAGGAGCTGTCCGTCAAGCAGCAGCGCGCCGCCGAACGCGAACGCAAGCTCGCCGAGTTCAAGAAGCGCGAGGCCAAGGCCAGACGCAATCGCCGCATCGGCATCTGGTCGGCGATCGTGGGCGGTGTCGCGGTGGTCGGCGTCATCGTCGTGGCCATCGTGCTGACCCCGCAGCCCGTCTCGTACGGCGCCGGCGGCGACGGCACGAAGATCGAGGGCGTCGAGACCTTCGACAACGGTGCGGGTCACGTCGAGGGCATCGTCGACTACCCGCAGACCCCGCCGGCCGGCGGCGAGCACAACCAGGCGTGGCTGAACTGCGGCGTCTACGAGCAGCCGGTGCCGAGTGAGAACGCGGTGCACTCGCTCGAGCACGGCGCGATCTGGGTCACGTACGACCCCGAGCTGCCCGCGGCCGAACTCGAGACGCTGAAGTCGCACCTGCCGTCGACCTACGTCGTGCTCTCGCCCTTCGAGGGCCTGCCCTCCCCGATCGTGCTGAGCGGCTGGAACTCGCAGCTCGCCCTCGACAGCGCCGACGACGAGCGCATCCCGGCCTTCTTCGAGGAGTACTGGCAGAGCCAGAACGTGCCCGAGCCCGGCGCGCTGTGCACCGGCGCGTTCGACGCCCCGGGCAAGGTGTCGTGACGGGGGTCGCCGACGACGCCGACGACGCCCCCGACTCGCCCGCACCCGCACCCGCGCGACGCCGGGGCGGCCGGGGCGGCCGGGCCGTCGTCATCGCCGCGGCATCCGTCGCCCTCGTCGTCGTCGCCGCCGTCGCGTTCTCGGTCGGGCGCCTCTCGACGCTCGCCGAGCCGACGCCCACGACGACGAGCGCCGAAGCCGGGTTCGCCCGCGACATGCAGGTGCACCACCTGCAGGGCGTCGAGCTCGCGATGATCGTGCGCGACGCCACCGACGACCCCGAGGTGCGACTGCTCGGCTACGACATCGCGACGACGCAGGCGCAGCAGGCCGGCCAGATGTACGGCTGGCTCGCCGAGTGGGGCCTCTCGCAGGCCGGCTCCGAGCCGTCGATGACCTGGATGACCCGCCCCGCGATCGACGGCGCAGCCGGTCACGGCGGCCATGCCACCGACGACTCCGGCGCTCATGCGCCCGGCGCCCCGATGCCGGGACTCGCAACACCGGCTCAGGTGGAAGAGTTGCGGGGCTTGACCGGTGTCGCGGCCGAGCGTCGCTTCCTCGAACTCATGATCGCCCACCACCAGGGCGCGGTCGAGATGGCCGACGCAGTGCTCGCACGCTCGACGAACCAGGTCGTCGTCGCGCTCGCGCAGTCGATCGTCGACAGCCAGACCTCCGAGATCGACCTGATGGAGGACATGCTCGCGGCACGCAGCTGACGAGCCGACACGTCAGACGCCCGCGGTCGGGCCGGGTCGCCCGCAAGGCCGACCGGCGCTCCCGACGGAAGTGCAGGAACACCCACGCGACCCGCCGTTGTGGGGCGCACGACCGGCCGCGGCCGGCCTGGTACTTCCTACATCTTTGTGAGGCGGTGACGGATGTCGCGGATGCGACTCGCACGTCGACGAAGATCACGTCGGCCCGGACGCACGGGAACGGGGCGGCGGGCAACGCCCCGCCGCCCCGCGTCCTTCAGCCGCTACAGCGCCGAGCAGTCGCCCGTCTTCGCGCCGTTCACGGAGTTGCCTGCACCGAAGTCGGCGAGCGGTGCGCTGTTACCCGAGCAATCGAGCTTGCCGTCGACGAGGTTGCCCGCGAACACCGGACCGTACGCGCCCGCCAGCCGCGAGAAGCGCTCGCTCGCCGTCGCCTGCGTCGTGCCGGTGATCGAAACCGCACCGCTGAACCGCGAGCCGACGACCGTCAGGTCATCCGTGGTGTTCGCAATCCTCCCCGAACCGTTGAGGGTGACACCCACCAGCTGGATGGCCTTGGCGCCGACGGCCGAGAGGCCGCCGTTGATCGAGCTGTCCGTGACGAGCAGCGACGCCCCGGCCGTCACTGTGACGCCGCCGTTCACTGAAGCGTCCTCGATGCAGGTGACCCCGCTCGACACCGTGAGCTTGTTGAGCTTGCCGGTGAGCGTCTCGGTGCACTCGAGCTGTGCGCCCGGAAGCGCGGTTGCCGTGTAACTCTCGGCCTCGCCGATGTTGCCGGCGGGGTCGATCGCGCGGTGCTCGACGACATGCGTGCCGAAGCCGGGGATGAAGCCGCCCGCGGGGTGCTCGTCGGGCAGGTTCAATTCGAATGCCGCCCTCGAGAGGCCGCCCGTGCCGAGGTTGCCGTAGACGAGCGCCTTCGCGACCGTGCCCGAGCTGCGGAACTCGAATGGCGACTCCGGCATCGGCTTCTCCGGGAATCCGAAGTAATTGAACCAGCCGTCGTTGTCGAGCCGCAGCTGGCCGACGACATACCGCTCCTCGGGATAACCGGTCTGGTCGTCCTGCGGGTCGAGCTTCATGTCCCATCCGTCGAAGTAGATGGGGTGCCCATCGACCAAGGACGCCGCGAGCGGCTCGCTCAGCGTGCGCGGCGCGGTCGGCAGGGCATTGTCGACCACCCATTCGATCTCGTCGGCGACCGACGGGTCGGCGGGGTCGCTCACGGTCGCCGTGAGCTCGTGCGTACCGGCCGTCAGGCCGAGCTCGCCGAGGTCGAGCGTGCGGCCTTCGTGGTCGAGCGCTGCTCCGTCGAGCTCCCATGCGACGTCGAGCATCCGGTCGCTCGGGTGGTTCGTCTCCACGTACACGACCTCGTCGCCCGCGATCGGCTGGGTGGTCTGGGTCGCCTGCGTGATCTGCGCGACCGCAGGGGTGGGTGCAGCGGAGTCGGCGCCGAGCGTCCATTGGCGCGTCTGCACGAACCGCGAGCCGTTGTAGCCCGAGTCCGTTGCCGAGTTGCCCGTCGACGGGTTGCGCACCCAGTCGATGCCGTCGGGGCCGACGGGGTCGCGCACCTCGGCCCAGACGACCGTGCCCTCGGGCAGTCCGAGCGGCTCGAGGTCGAGGTCGCTGCTCGGTCCTTGCTGGATGACCTCGCCCTCGGGCCCACCGAGGCGCCAGGTGATCTGCATCTGGTGGTAGCGCGGGTGGCCGCTCTCGACCCACAGCACGCCGTCGTTCGGCACGGTGCCGAGGGCGGAGTTCTGCACGCTCATCTGGCCGGAGTTGCGCATGCCCGTCACACGGGCGACCATGTGCTCGAGCCCGATCTGGTCGAACTCGAAGCCGATCATGCGCATCATCGAATGCTCGCTCGGCCGGCGCTGACCGCACGGGTACAAGCCGCCGCCCTCGTGCAGGCCGATCGTGCCGCCGGAGAGGCTCTCCTCGCCGATCCACCGCCACCACTTGAACCGGTCGGCGATCATCTGCGCCTCGTCGGTGTAGATCGTGTGGTGGAAGCTGCTGGGCTCGTTGCCGGCGTAGCAGTTGCGCACGACGTCGCGCGACGAGTACGGGTACTCGTCGAGGAGCGTGCCGAGAGAGTGGCCGAGCTCGTGCATCGAGATGAGCGGTCCCTGCGGCGAACCGCCCGATGTCGTGGCCTGCGAGCCGCCGATGCCGCCGTACGTGAAGCTGTTGAAGATCGCGAGCGTCTGGATGTTCTGCGAAGTACGCGGGATGCCGAGCACCGGCGCGACGTACGTGTCGAGGATGCGGTTGCGGGCCTGGTTGCCCGTCTCACAGGGGTCCACGCCGGGGTTGTAGCCCGCGGCATCCTGACAGTTCACGGGAGCACCGCCGTAGACGACGCCGCGCGAGAGCGGGTCGGCACAGCCGTTCTGGTAGATCATGCGCAGGGCGGTGTTCTTCTGGTCGATCGGGCCCTCACGCTCGCCCGCGTCCCGTACGGTGCCGTCGTCGGAGCGCACGCGCCCGTCGGGGTCGCACCGAACGCCGTAGTCGATCGAGGCGAGCTCGACGGCGTAGACGTTGATGTAGTCGCGATACGTTCGGAACGGCTCCGTGGCCCAGAGCACGGCGAGGTTGCGGTCGAGGTCCTCCCGGAAGATGCTCTGCTGGTCGGCTTGGTAGCCGTCGCCGAGCACGATCAAGTTGAGCCGCTCGGTCGTCGGGCCGGTCACCTGCACGGGATAGACGTTGGGCGTCGGCAGCGGCGTCGATTCGTCGGCGACCGCGGGGACGATGGGTCCGGCGATCAAGCCGACCGCCAATCCCACGATCGCGAGGATGCCGGTTCTCCGTTTCACGGGGTCATCACCTTGTCTTTCGCGCGTCGGCGCGCCGACGCTCTCGGGCACCCGCGGAAGCGGTGTGCGGTTCGCCGAGAGCACCAGAGCGGCGCCTCGTCGTAGTTCGGTGGTGCTCAACGAACGCGCCTCACTGAGCGCGGAGAAACGCCTGCGCACGCCTTCGCGTGACGTCGACCGTCATGCCGCCCCAGTCGGACTTGTCTTCGCTCTCAGTTCATCCGGAGTGCGCTGTCTGCGCCCAGACTAGGCGGCAATTGCGACGCTCGGGTCGAATGAAGCGTGGGGACTTCCGATCGGTATCGTGCGGAATTGTCGAACGTTCCGGTCCGAGCAGGAGACGATCGGCGCGGGCGGCTCAGGCCTCGAGCACCGGCCGTTCCTCCTGCTGGCGGTACAGCGACGCGTACACGCCCTCGGCGCCGACGAGTTCGGCGTGCGTGCCCTGCTCGACGATGCGGCCCGCCACGACGACGAAGATGACGTCGGCCGCGACCACGGTCGAGAGCCGGTGGGCGATCGCGATCGTCGTGCGGCCGCGCGCGGCGTCGTCGAGCGCCTCTTGCACGACACGCTCTGAAATGGTGTCGAGCGCGCTCGTCGCCTCGTCGAGCACGAGCACGGCGGGGTCTTTCAGCAGCACCCGCGCGATCGCGATGCGCTGCTTCTCGCCTCCCGAGAGCCGATAGCCGCGCTCGCCGACGACGGTGTCGTAGCCGTCGGGGAACGAGGCGATCGTCTCGTGGATGTTCGCCGCGCGCGCCGCCGCCTCGAGCTCGGCGTCGCTCGCGTCGGGCCGCGCATACCGCAGGTTCTCGCCGATGGTGGCGTGGAAGAGGTACGTCTCCTGGCTCACGATACCGATGTGCGACATGAGCGACTCCTGGTCGAGGTCGCGCACGTCGACACCCGCGAATCGCACGACGCCGCCGGTGGCCTCGTAGAGGCGCGGCACGAGGTAGGAGACCGTCGTCTTGCCGGCGCCCGAAGGCCCGACGAACGCGGCGAACTGGCCGGGCTCGATCGTGAAGCTCACGGCGTCGAGCGTGGGGCGCGACTCGTCGTCGGCATCGGGATACCGGAACGACACCTCATCGAACTCGACGCGGCCGAGTTCGCCCGCAAGCCCTGCACCCGTCGACGGCACCGGGCGCGCGTCGGGCCGGTCGACGATCGCGGGCTTCAGGTCGAGGTACTCGAAGATCCGCGCGAACAGGGCACTCGACGTCTGCAGGTCGAGGGCGACGCGCATGAGCCCCATGAGGGGGAACAGCAGGCGCGCCTGCACGGTGGTGAATGCGACGATCGTGCCCGCCGTGACATCCGCTGTGCCGCCCGCGATGAGCCACCCGGCGACCAGGTAGACGATCGCGGGAATCGACGACATGAAGATGTTGACCATCGCGAAGAACCACTGGCCCGTCATCTGCTGCTTGACCTGCAGCTGGATCTGGTTGCGGTTCTCGTCGGCGTAGCGCTCGATCTCGCTCTTCTGCCGGGTGAAGCTCTTCGACAGCAGGATTCCCGAAACGCTCAGCGTCTCTTGCGTGATCGCCGTCATCTCCGAGAGCGACTCCTGCGTCTTGCCCGCGATGCGCGCCCGAACCTGGCCGACCCGGCGCTGCGCGATGACCATGAACGGCATGAGCACGAGGGCGATGATCGTGAGCTGCCAGTTGAGGATGAGCATCGCGATGAACGCCGAGATCACCGTGACGGTGTTGCCGAGCACGCTCGACACGGTGTTCGTCAGCACGCCCGCGACGCCGCCGACGTCGTTCTGCAGGCGTGACTGGATGACACCCGTCTTCGTGCGCGTGAAGAAGCTCAGCTCCATGGCCTGCAGGTGCGTGAAGAGCCGCACGCGCAGCGCGCCCATGACGTTGTTGCCGATCGTCGCGGTCAGCCACGTCTGCCAGACCCCGAGCAGGGCCGAGACCACGAACACGGCGATCATCGCGGCCACGATCCACATGAGCACCGGCAGGTCGGGGGCGGATGCCGCCCCGCTCTCGTCGACCGGGAAGAGACCGTCGTCGAACGCTCGTTGGGTCAGCAGCGGCGGGATGATCGCGAGCGCCGCGCCGATGAGCACGAGTACGACCGTGGTGACGAGAGCGGCCTTGTGGGGCGCGAAGAGTTCGGCGATGCGGCCGAGCAGGTTCGGGATCTTCGGCGCCTCGGCGTTCGCGGCTCGCTGAGCTTCGGCGTCGCCGCCGAACACGCGGCGGGAACCGGCGCCGCCTCCGCCGGCGGTTCCCGTCGCACCGCGACCTCCGCCGCCACCTCGAGGTGCTCCCCCGTGCATGCTCATGCGGTCAAGCCTAGGTCGCGGAGGTGGCCCCTATCGCTGCGACCCGGCCAGCAGGGCCGTGACGAAGTACCGCTGGAAGGCGAAGAACACGATGAGCGGAATGACCATCGACAGGAACGCACCCGACGAGAGCACGTCGATGTTCGCGCCGAACTGCCGCAACTGGCTCTGGATGGCGACCGTCACCGGTTGCGACGACGCATTCGTGAAGATCAGGGCGACCAAGAGGTCGTTCCACACCCACAGGAACTGGAAGATCGCGAGCGAGGCGATCGCCGGCATGCCGAGCGGGAGGATGATGCGCGAGAAGATGCGCCACTCGCTGGCGCCGTCGAGCCGCGCTGCCTCCATGAGCTCGCCGGGCACCTGGATGAAGAAGTTGCGCAGCAGGAAGATCGCGAACGGCAAGCCGAACGAGGCGTGGAAGATCACCACGCCGGCGATGCTGCCGAACAGGCCGATGCTGCCGAACAGCTTGGCGATCGGGATGAGCGCGACCTGCACCGGCACGGCGAGCAGCACGATCACGGCCACCAGCAACCAGTCGCGCCCGGGGAAGTCGATCCACGCGAACGCGTAGCCGGCGAGCGCGCCGATCACGATGACGAGCAGCGTGGCGGGCACCGTGATGGCGATGGTGTTCAGGAACGAGCCCATGAACTGCGAGTTGCCGAGCAGGTTCGCGTAGTTCTCGAACGTGATCTGGCCGGGCACGGTGAACACCGTCCACCAGCCCGACTGGCTGTTGTCGGTGCTGTCGCGCAGCGAGGCGATGAAGAGTCCGATAGTGGGCACGAGCCAGAACACGGCGACGATGATGAGCACGACGTTGACGACGCCGCGGCCCAGGAAGTCGAGGATCCTGCCAGCGACCGTGCGCTTGGGCTTCACGATCGAGAGCTTGGCGGCCGTCGTCGCACTCTTGGTCAGGTCGGTGTCGGCCGGATCCTGGATGGCGGTCATCGCTCACGCTCCGATCGGAATCGGCGCACGTTGATGATCATGAACGGCAGCACGAGGATGAGCAGCAGTACGGCCAGCGCCGACCCCAGACCCTGGTCGTTTCCGCCGCCGAACGAGACCGTCCACATCTGCACCGCGATGACGGTGGCGTCGGGCAGAGATGACGGAGGCGGTATGACGTAGACGAGGTCGAAGATCTTCAACACGTTCACGATCAGGGTGATGAACACGACGACCAGCACCGGTGAGAGCAGTGGCGCCGTGATACGGCGGAACACCTGCCACTCGTTGGCTCCGTCCATGCGGGCGGCCTCCTGCAGCGACCGGTCCATGGCCGAGAGCCCCGAGGCGATCATGACCATCGCGAACCCCGCCCAGATCCAGATGTAGCTGAGGATCACCACGAGGGTCACGAGTGTCGGGCCGAGCCAGGACACCCCCGCGTAGGCGGAGCTGAAATTGCTCGCCGGCAGCTTCACGCTGTAGTCGCCCGAGCCGAGCCCGGAGACGAGGTAGGTGCCGTCGTCGGCGGTGTACGCGGTGCCGACGACCTCACCCCCGGAGTCGAGCACCTGCACCTCGACGCCGGGCAGGCCCGGTTTGTCTTGGTCGATCTGGCCGGGCGTGCCGCCGCCGCCCCGAATGAAGTCGAGCCACACGGTGCCGCCGATCGCATCGTCGGCGGGGTCTGGGGCGGCCACCGCCTGCTCCGCGTTCGCGGGCACGTTGTCGGGCTTGATGCCGATGAGCGGGAAGTCCTGCAACGAGCCGGCCTGCACCGCATCGGCGGCGAGCACCGCCCCTGCGTCCGCCGTGAGTCCGGTGTCTTCGCGCGGCCGCGCGTTCGGGTACTCGGAGTCGCCGGAGAAGGTGTCGTGGATCCCGACCAGCACCGCGTTGACGACGCCGAGGTCGGGGTTCTCTTGGAAGGTGGTTCGGAAGATGACGCCCGCGGCGACCATCGAGATCGCCATCGGCATGAAGACGATCAGCTTGAACGCGATGCCCCACTTGATGCGATCCATCAGCACCGCGAAGATCAGCCCGAGGATCGTCACGGTCACGGGGACGACGGCGACCCAGATCACGTTGTTGCGGATCGCGATGAAGGTCGCCGGATCCGTGAACATCGTCAGGTAGTTGCCGAGGCCGAGGAAGTCGGTGCCGGCGGCGTCGTACAGCGATCGCCACACGGAGTAGATCACCGGGTAGGCCACGAGCGCCCCGAGCAGCACGAGCGCCGGGGCCAGGAAGGCGAGCGCGGTCAGGGTGCGGCGGCCCCGGCCCCCGCGCGCTCCCGGTCGCCGAGGGCTG
>NZ_JBSHJY010000049.1:0-22763 GCF_053619715.1 Agromyces sp. NPDC055520
GGCGTCCTGGTCTCGCTGCTGCTCGGCATGTTCAGGCGTGGCGCCCAAATCCCCTGAACGGGCAACACACCCCGAGGGAGCGCGCGAGGGCGCGCGAGGGCGCGTGGGGTCGGCGTGGCGGAGGTCGGTCAGAAGCCCAGGCGGCGAAGGGCGTGCTTGACTCCGCCGGGCAGGCGGCGGCCGTGGATGCGGCGCAGGAGGTGGGCCTTCACGCGCGCCTTCTGCATCGGGCCGAGGCTGCTCCGCGTGATCTCGGCGATGCCCGACCGGCGCAGCGCCAGAAGCTGGGCGTCGTCGTGCGGCCACCGCTTCGACAGGCTCCCTGCCTGGTAGTACTTCGCGCAGAGCACCTCGGGTACCCGGACGAACCCTCCGATCAGGGACAGGCCGAGCAGCCACGTCCAGTCGGCCGAGTACTCGCCCTGCTCGTTCGGATGGATCCCGCCGACCGCCGCGAAGGCCGAGGACCGGAACATTCCGCGATTGGGCACCCACCAGTTTCCCGGACGGCGCACCATGATGCGCCCCCGGTCGACGGCGGACTCGACGCCCTCCATGTCGTCGAACGTCTGCCGCGTCGCGCTGCCGTCGATCTCGTGCACCACCATGTCGCTGAACGCGAGCACCGCGCGATCGTTGTCGCGCAACGCACCGACGAGCTTCTCGACGTAGCTCGGCGCGACCACGTCGTCGTGGAACGCGAAGAACATCAGTTCGCCCTCGGCGCGGGCCATGAGGTCGTTCGAGTTTCGCAGCCAGCCGAGATTGGCGTCGCGCTCCACGATGCGAGTGGCCGGATGCCGGTCGGCGAACCGACGCACCACGTCGAGCGTGTCGTCGGTCGACCGGTCGTCCCCGATCAGGATCTCGATGCGCGGCCACGTCTGGGCGGCGAGGCTCTCGAGGGTCCTCATGATGAACGCGGCGCCGTTGTAGGTGGGCACCAGTGCGGTCACGAGCGGGGTCCAGACGCGGTCGTCCATGGGGCGTGCCTCCATCGGGCGGTCCTCGCGTGTCATTCAGCCGGCGATCTCGGTCGCGAGTTCCCGGGCGAGCCATGGAGCCGTGGAGTACTTGCCGGTGTCCACCGAGAAGTACGCTCCCCGTCGCTGCACCCCGTAGCGGTCGCGGCGGTGCAGCCCCGATCGTCGGTCGTCGAGGGTGCCCGTGCCGCGCGCGAACACGAAACCTCCGTGCACGGTGAGCGTCTCCGCGTCGTCGAGAACGCGGCCGACGCCGGGGAGGACGCGCTCGAGCGCGATTCTGACGCCGTCGACGAACGCGTCGGCCTCGGGGCCCGTCGGGTGGGCCGGGGCCGCCAGCTCCAGCTCGCCGCCTTCGGCCACGAGTCCGACCGGATACCAGGAGAGGTAGAAGTCCCTGCCGTTGTAGTTCTTGATGTCACCGAATGGTCCGACGGCGACGATGGCGCTCGCCAGGTCGCATTCCGAGCGCGTCCGCACGAACAGGCACCGCCGGTAGCGGTGCGTCCACTCGCCTTCCGGAGGGAGGCCCGCGGTGACGTCGATCGGCAGCCGGCCGTTCCAGAGGGCGTTCACCACGACGTCGAAGTCCTCGTCGAACCCGTCGTCGGACCGCACCCGCCACCGCCCGTCGACCGAACTCCGCGGTTCGACCCCGACGACGTTGGTACGAGGCTGCAGGGTCACCCCCGTCTCTGCGGCGACGGCGCCGGCGAGCCGATCGGCGAACCACCCCGTGTCGACCGAGCGTTCGGGCACCCGGAATCCCGCGACGATGTCGTCGCCCGCCACAGTGCCCAGCTCAGCGGGCGTGAGCTCGGTCGCCCGGGCGTTCGACACGTCGACGAGATAACGGTCGGCGTCGGGATGCTGTCGGATGAGTTCGCTGACTGCGCCGAAGGTCACTCGCAGGTCATCGGGTGCGACCAAGGATCGGCGATGTACGAGGTAGACGTCGTCGTCGGTGGTCGTGTGACCGACGAGGTCGTCGCCGATGAGTTCCCGGGCTCGCGCTTCGAACTGCAGGCCGCCGGTCAGGAGGTGCCGTGCCGTCGCCAGGGCGGGGTCCGCGCCGTAAAGATACCCGAGATGGATCTTGCCCTCGTTCCAGCGGCTCGTCGCCGCCATGGGTGCGGCTTCGCGATCGACGACGGTGACGTCGAGCCCGTGGCGTGCCAGGGAGATCGCCGCAGCGCTGCCCATGATCCCGGCCCCCAGAACCGCGACCCGACGCCGGCTCACGGCGAGACGACCGATGCGTCCGCGACCAAGACCGAGGCGGCGGCCGGGTCGGATGCCGAGTCGGCGGCCGCGTACTCTGCGGAGTCGTAGGGCCCGTCGGCGAACACGATGAGCGTCGAGTGGTCGTCGAGATAGGTCTGCTGCGCCCAGACGCCCGGTTCGATCAACGCCGCCGGACGGGCTTCATCGAGGGTGAGGCGTGCGCGCTCACCGCGATGGCTGACGTCGACGTCGATCGAACCGCTCGCGCGGAACAGTACCTGGCGCACGCTCCGATGGGCGTGGCCGCCGCGCACCGCGCCCCGCGGTGCGCTCACCACGAAGGCGCGTGCCACGCTGAAGCCGATGTCGTCGAAGGTCACGGGAGTGAGGGCGCCCCGATCATCACGGATGCAGTCGAGTGCGAGGACCCGGACCATCCCGTCGAGGAGGATCGACGGCGCCACCGCCGGCACGACCGCCTCCACGACCGCCGGCACGACCGCCGGCACGACCGCCTCCACGACGGACGTCATCCCGGACCGATCGCCGAGAGGCTCGGGAACACGGCGCATGGGGAGAGTCAACCACCAGGATCGGCCGGCCGGATAGACCCCCATTCCGGGTGTCTATCCGGTACGGCGCTCGGAATCGACCGCCGCGGGTCAGAGGGTGTTGCCGAGCTTGAAGCCCTGCTCCTCGTCGCCCCTGCGCGTGTACGAGAATCCGTCGGCGCCGACGGTGACGGCCATCTCCGAAACGTCGGTGCGGGCGACCACGGGCTGCGGGTTGCCGTCGAGATCGAGCACCAACGAGGCATCCGTGTACCAACTGGGCACGACGGGGTTGCCCCACCAGTCGCGGCGCTGGTTGTCGTGCACGTCCCACGTGACGACGGGATTGTCGGGGTCGCCCGTGTAGTAGTCCTGCGTGTAGATCTCGACGCGGTGGCCGTCGGGGTCGCGCAGGTACAGGTAGAACGCGTTCGAGACGCCGTGCCGGCCGGGGCCGCGCTCGATCGCGTCCGAGCGGCGGAGCGCCCCGAGCTTGTCGCAGATCGCGAGGATGTTGTGCTTCTCGTGCGTGGCGAACGCGACGTGGTGCATGCGGGGGCCGTCGCCGCCCGTCATCGCGGTGTCGTGCACCGTGGGCTTCCGGCGCATCCACGCGGCGTAGACGACGCCCTCGGCGTCTTGGATGTCTTCGGTGACGCGGAACCCGAGCGACTGCATGAAGTTCACGGCGCGCGGCACGTCGGGGGTGACCTGGTTGAAGTGGTCCAGGCGCACGAGCTCGCCGGGCGTGTGCAGGTCGTAGCGCCACGAGAGCCGCTCGACGTGCTGCACGTCGTGGAAGAACTCGTACGGGAAGCCGAGCGGGTCTTCGACGCGCACCGAGTCGCCGATGCCCTTGGTGAAGCCCTCGGCCCGGCGCTCGACGCGGCAGCCGAGCTCGGTGTAGAAGGCGACCGCCCGGTCGAGGTCCTCCGCCGAGCGCACCCGGTACGAGAAGGCGGCGACCGCGGCGACCTCGCCGCGGCGCAGCACGAGGTTGTGGTGGATGAACTCCTCGGTCGATCGCAGGTAGATCGCCTCGTCGTCCTCTTCGGTGACGTAGAGGCCCAGCACGTCGACGTAGAACACGCGCGAGGCGGCGAGGTCGGTCACGACGAGCTCCATGTACGCGCAGCGCAGGATGTCGGGAGCCGGCGCACTCGGCGTGGGCACCGGGTTGTCGGAGTGGATGGGGGCCTCTTGCGAGACGTAGAAGCCCGACGAGGTGAGCGTCATGTGGTCACGGTTGGTCATGTCAGCGTCCTTGCTTGGGGTGCGGGCGGCTTCAGAGCGAGCGGATGCCGCGGCTCACGCCTTGCCGAAGGTGGGGTTGTGGGGGGCGCCGAGCGTGATGTGCACGCTCTGCTGGTCGGTGTAGAAGTCGATCGAGCGGTAGCCGCCCTCGTGGCCGAGGCCCGACGCCTTGACGCCGCCGAACGGCGTGCGGAGGTCTCGCACGTTGTTCGAGTTCAGCCACACCATGCCCGCCTCGACCGACTGTGCGAAGTTGTGCGCGCGCTTGAGGTCGTTCGTCCAGATGTAGGCGGCGAGGCCGTACTTCGTGTCGTTCGCGAGGGCGAGCGCCTCGGCGTCGGTGTCGAACGGCGTGATCGCGACGACGGGTCCGAAGATCTCCTCCTGGAAGATGCGGGCGTCGGGTGCGACATCCGCGAATACCGTGGGGGCCACGTAGTTGCCGGTCGGGAAGCCCTCGGGGCGCCCGCCGCCGGCGACGAGCCGGCCCTCGGTCTTGCCGAGCTCGACGTAGCTCATGACCTTGTCGTAGTGCTCGGGGTGCACGAGCGCGCCGACCTCGGTGTCGGGGTCGTGCGGGTCGCCGACGACGACGCGCTTCGCCTGCGCGGCGTAGCGCTCGACGAACTCGTCGTAGACCTCGCGCTGCACGAGGATGCGGCTGCCGGCGGTGCAGCGCTCGCCGTTCAGCGAGAACACGCCGAAGATGGTCGCGTCGATCGCCGTGTCGAGGTCGGCGTCGGCGAAGACGACGGCGGGGCTCTTGCCGCCGAGTTCCATCGAGAGGCCCTTGAGGTAGGGCGCGGCGTTGGCGAAGATCAGCTGGCCGGTGCTCGATTCGCCCGTGAACGAGATGAGCGGCACGTCGGGGTGCTTCACGAGCGCGTCGCCGGCGTCTTCGCCGAGGCCGTTGACGAGGTTGAAGACGCCCTTGGGCAGCCCGGCCTCCTCGAAGATGCCGGCCCAGAGCGACGCCGAGAGCGGGGTGAATTCGGCCGGCTTCAAGACGACCGTGTTGCCGGTCGCGAGGGCGGGGCCGAGCTTCCACGACTCGAGCATGAACGGCGTGTTCCACGGGGTGATGAGCCCGGCGACGCCGATCGGCTTGCGGTTCACGTAGTTCATCTGCTTGCCGGGCACCTTGAAGGCATCGTCGGACTGGGCGACGATGAGGTCGGCGAAGAAGCGGAAGTTCTCGGCGGCGCGACGCGCCTGGCCGAGCGCCTGGGTGATCGGCAGGCCGGAGTCGAACGACTCGAGCTCGGCGAGGCGGGCGTCGCGCGACTCGACGATGTCGGCGATCTTGTGCAGCACACGCGAGCGCTCGCGCGGGAGCATGCGCGGCCACGGGCCCTCGGTGAACGCGCGACGGGCGGCGGCGACGGCCCGCTCGACGTCGGCCCTCTTGCCGGCTGCCGCGTGCACGTAGGTCTCGTTCGTGACGGGGTTCAGCACCTCGAAGGTGTCGCCGTCGATCGAGTCGACGAACTCGCCGTCGATGTAGTGGCGGATGCGGTCGGGCAGACCCTCGGGGGTGTGGTTCGTCATGTCGGTTCCTTCACTGCGGGAGATGCGGGAGATGCGGGAGATGCACGGTGGTCAGGCGGAGGCGGCGGCCGGACGCGCGTGCCGCGCCTGCGAGGCGAGCACCGCGTCGAGCGTGGCGGTGCGATGGCCGCGGGCGGCGAGTTCGATCTCGAGCGCGTCGGCGCCCTGCTCGATGAGTCGCAGGAGGCGCTCGTGCTCTTCGACCGACTCGTGCGCGCGCCCGGGGACGAAGCTGAACGAGGAGTCGCGCAGCACCTTCATGCGGTTCCAGCCCCGGTGCACGAGGTCGAGGATGTGCGGGTTCGGGCACTCCTCGAACAGCACCGAGTGGAACTCGAGGTTGAGCTCGGTGAAGCGGTGCGGTTCGAAGTCATCGAGCGTGCGACGCATCCGCTCATTGATCTCGCGCGCTCGCCGAATGTGATCGGGGGTGATCGCCGGTGCCGACAGTGCCGTGGCCGCGCCCTCGACGAGCGCGAGCGTCTGCATCGTGTGCAGGTACTCGGTCTCCTTGATGAGGGCGACCTGGGCGCCGACATTGCGTTCGAAGGTCACGAGCCCCTCGGCCTCGAGGCGGCGGATCGCCTCGCGCACGGGCACGACGCTCACGTCGAGCTCGCCGGCGATGGCGCTGAGCACGAGCCGGTACCCGGGCACATAACGACCGTCGTCGATGCGTGTCCGGATGAAGCGGTACGCCTGCTGCGACTTGCTCTCGGTGGCCCGGATCGTCTCGGTGCTCATCATGCCTCCTGCGCGGCGCGGTAGCGAGCGAGCCATTCGTCGTTCATGGGGAAGAGGCCGTCGACGGATGCCCCGGCCGCAACCTGCTCGGCCACGTAGGCGTCCTGCCGCTCCTGCTCGAGGGACTCGGCGAGCACGTCGCGGGCGAGCTGCGGCGGGATCACGATGACGCCGTCGCCGTCGCCCACGATGACGTCGCCCGGCTGCACTGCGGCGCCGCCGCAGGCGATCGTGACGTCGACCTCCCACGGCACGTGCTTGCGGCCGAGCACGCTCGGGTGCGCGCCCTGCGAGAACACGGGGATCTCGAACCCGGCGACGGCGTCGAAGTCGCGCACGCCCCCGTCGGTGACGATGCCCGCTGCGCCGCGCACCTGAGCGCGGAGGGCGAGCACGTCGCCGACCGTGCCGGTGCCGCGCTCGCCGCGGGCCTCGACGACGAGCACCTCTCCCGGCGCGACGGTGTCGAAGGCGAGCTTCTGCGCGTTGAACCCGCCGCCGTGGCTCTGGAAGAGATCGGGACGGAACGGGATGAACCGCAGCGTCTTCGCGCGCCCGACGATGCGGTCGCCGGGGTGGTTCGCCGAGACGCCCTCGATGAAGATGTCGTGGTAGCCGCGCTTGCGGAGCACGGCTGAAAGGGTGGCGACGGCGACGCGGCCGAAGTCGGCGCGCACTTCGTCGGTGAGTTCGAAGGCTGCGGCGGGCGCGGCGGCGGCGGCATCCGGCGCAGTGGTCGACGTCGACGTCGACTCCGACTCGGGTGCCGATGCGCGCCCGGCGGCGACGGCGGCGGCGAGCTCGTCGTCGCCGCCCCACGCCTCGACGCGCTGGAGCTCGTCGGTCGAGGGCTTCGTACCGAAGTCGCCGAACGCGTCGTCGCCCTGGGTGATGGTCGTCACGAGTCGGCCGGTCGTCGGCGCGCCGGCCGCACTCGGGGCGTCGACCTCGACCTCGACCACGTCGCCGGGCAGCACGACCGAGGAGCCGGCCGGAGTGCCGGTGAGGATCACATCGCCCGTCTCGAGGGTCATGAGCTGCGAGAGGTCGGCGATCAGTCGGCCGAACGGGAAGAGCAGGGTGTCGGAGGTGTCCTCCTGCACGAGCCGCCCGTTGACCCAGGTACGCACGCGCCAGTCGCCTTCGCCGATGCCGGCGGCGGGAATGGCGACGGGCCCGAGCGGCGTGAAGCCGTCGCCGCCCTTCGAGCGCACATTCGAGCCCTTGTCGGCGGCGCGCAGGTCGTAGAGGCCGAAATCATTCGCGGCGGTGACGGATGCCACGTGGCTCCAGCCGTCGGCAGGGGAGACGCGCCGCGCGGGCTCGCCGATGACGATCGCGATCTCGCCCTCGAAGGCGAGCAGTTCGGTGCCGGCCGGGCGTTCGAGCGTGCCGCCGGTGGGCGCGAGCGACGAGGCCGGCTTCAGGAAGTAGCTCGGCTGGGCGGGCGTGCGGCCGCGCTGGGCGGCCCTCGACGGGTAGTTGAGGTGCACGGCGATGATCTTGCCGGGGGTGGCGAATCCGGAGGTCATTTTGTCCTCGTCTCTGGTATCTGAAATCATATACGATCTTGCCCGATCCTGATACTGACGACCCTCATGCTTTCGAGACTCCTCACGTCGAGTGGGCGGCAGCGCGAGTCAGTAGCTCGCGCGGGGCGTGTCGCTCGCGCGGGGCGCATCGGGCGACTCGGGCGACTCGGGCCCCGCGGCATCCACTCGAATGAATCGTTCGGCGAGCGCCTCGGATGCGCGGGCGACGAGCGCGACATCCGCGCCGACGGCGACGAACGATGCGCCGGCAGCGAGGTAGCGGTCGGCGTCGGCGGGCACGAAGGCGTTGACGCCGACGGGCTTGCCCGCGGCGGCGCCCGCGCGGATCGAGCGCAGCACGCCCTCGACGACGTCGGGGTGCGATTGCTGGCCGATGAATCCCATCGAGGCGGCGAGGTCGGCGGGCCCGACGAAGAGGGCGTCGACGCCGTCGACCGCGGCGATCTCCTCGACCGCCGCGACGGCGACGGCGGACTCGATCTGCACGGTGAGGCTGATCGTCGACGAGGCGTCGTGCAGGTACCGGTCGATCCGGTTCCAGCGCGACGATCGGGCGAGGGACGCGCCGACGCCGCGCATGCCGTCGACGGGGTAGCGCACCGCTCGCGCGAGCTCGGCGGCCTGCGCGGCCGAGTCGACCATCGGCACGAGCAGGTTCTGCACGCCGAGGTCGAGGTACTGCTTGATGAGCACCGGGTCGCCGATCGGCGGCCGCACGACGGGCGCGACGGGGTACGCCGACACCGCGTAGAGCTGCGCGAGGATCGACTCGAGGCCGTTGGGGGAGTGCTCGGCGTCGATGAGCACCCAGTCGAGGCCGCTGCCCGCTGCGAGCTCCGCCATGATCGGGCTGCCGGAGCAGACCCACATGCCCACGAGCGGGCGGTCGGATGCCGCGATGCGGGCCGTGAGCGTCTCGGGCAGGTTCATTCGAATCGGCATGTCACGGCTCCAAGCTGTCCGTAGTCGGCGTGCACGGTGTCGCCGCGCTCGACCCACATGGGCCGGGTGAACGAACCGGCGAGGATGATCTCGCCCGCCTCGAGCGACTGCCCGTGCTGGGCGAGCTTGTTCGCGAGCCAGGCGACGCCCATCGCGGGGTGGCCGAGCACGGCGGCCGCGACACCCGATTCCTCGATCGTCTGGTTCCGGTAGAGCAGTGCCGAGATCCAGCGCAGGTCGACCTCGTCGACCTTCACGGGGCGGCCTCCGACCACCATGGCGCCCATCGCGGCGTTGTCGCTGATGGTGTCGACGATCGTGCGCCCCTCGAGCTCGATGTGCGAGTTCAGGATCTCGAGCGCCGGCACGACGTAGGCGGTGGCGTCGAGCACGTCGAAGATCGTGACATCCGGGCCCTGCAGCGGCCCCGCGAGCACGAAGGCGAGCTCGACCTCGATGCGCACGTTCGAGAAGCGGTCGAACTCGACGGATGCCCCGGACTCGACGACCATGTCGTCGAAGATGACCCCGTAGTCGGGTTCAGTGATGCCGGTGGCGACCTGCATGACCTTCGAGGTGAGGCCGATCTTGCGGCCCACGACGCGGTGGCCGGCGGCGGCGCGGCGCTCGGCCCACAGCTGCTGCACCGCGTACGAGTCCTCTACGGTCATGTCGGGGTGGCGGGCCGTGAGCCGCGGCACGATGGTGCGGTCGCGATCCGCGACGAGGAGCTCGTCGGCGATCGCCTCGATGGTGGACTGGTCTAGCACGCGGGCTCCACTTCGTCGTCAGGGCGTGGCTTGATCGTATACGATCACCGGCGCTGCGACAGCCCGACGCGTCGCGTTCGCCACCGTGATCGGCACCACCATCGAGTGGTACGACTTCTTCCTGTACGCGAGCGCCGCAGGCCTCGTGTTCCAGGTGCTCTTCTTCGCGCCGGCCGGCCCCGAGTTCGCCACGATCCTCTCGTTCGCGACGATCGGCGTGAGCTTCCTGTTCCGCCCGCTCGGCGCATTCCTCGCCGGCCACTTCGGCGACAAGATCGGCCGCAAGGCGATGCTCATGGTCACGCTCGTGCTCATGGGCGTGGCGACGACCCTCATCGGCGTGCTGCCCACGTACGAGCAGGTCGGCATCCTCGCCCCCGTCCTCCTCGTGTTCCTGCGCATCCTCCAGGGTCTCTCGACCGGCGGCGAGTGGGGCGGCGCCGTGCTCATGGCGGTCGAGCACGCGCCCGACGGCAAGCGCGGCCGCTACGGCGCGTTCCCGCAGATCGGCGTGCCGATCGGCCTGCTGCTCGCCTCGGGCGTGCTCGCCCTCATGACGGGCGTCATCTCGCCCGGCGACGCCTTCCTCGAGTGGGGCTGGCGCATCCCGTTCCTGCTGAGCTTCGTGCTCATCATCGTCGGCATGATCGTGCGCCGATCGGTCGACGAGAGCCCGGTCTTCACCGAGATCGCCGCGCGCAAGGAGCAGACGAAGACGCCCATCGCCCAGCTGTTCAAGCGGCACTGGCTGCTCGTGCTCCTCGCCGCGCTGACCTTCGCCGGCAACAACGCCGCGGGCTACATGACGACCGGCGGCTACATCCAGAACTACGCCACCACTCCGATCGCCGATGGCGGCCACGTCGGCATGGAGCGCACGCCCGTGCTGCTCGCGGTCGCGGCATCCGCCGTCGTGTGGCTCATCGTCACGTGGATCGCCGGCTCGGTCTCCGACCGGATCGGCCGCCGGAACACGTACATCATCGGCTGGATCGCCTTCCTCGCCACGGTCTTCCTGCTGTTCCCGCTCGTGAACACCGGCAACGTGTGGTTGCTCTTCGCCGGCCTCGCGCTCTTCACGATCGGCAACGGCTTCACGTACGGGCAGCAGGCCGCCTACTTCACCGAGCTGTTCCCCGCGTCGATCCGCTACTCGGGCGTCTCGATCACGTACGCCCTCGGTGCGATCCTCGGCGGCGCGTTCGCGCCGATGATCTCGGCGGCGCTCGTGCAGGCCACCGGCACCGCGACCTCGGTCGCGTTCTACATCGCGGGCATCATGGTCGTCGCGTTCATCGCGACCCTGCTGCTGAAGGACCGCACCGGAATTCCACTCGGTCCCGACCACGAGGCCGAGCAGTCGGCGAGCGCCATCTACGGCGTGAAGGAGCAGCTGCCGGTACACGGATGCCCCGGGGGAAACCTTCCCGCCGGGGCATCCGCCGTCTTCGGCCATCGGCCGTCCGCACTCAGCTGTTCACGCGGATGATCTCCTGCTGATACGGCGCGACGACGGCGCCCGAGATGCGGCAGTCGAGCAGCAGGAACGACCGCTCGGCGACCGGCCGGGCCGCCCACGCGGCGAGCGCCTCGAGGTCGGCCAGTTCGCGCACGATGACGCCCTCGGCACCGAACGCGGCGGCCGCGGCGGCGAAGTCCGCCTCGGGGATGCGCATCGGCCCTTCGGCGAGGCCCTTGAGCCCGTAGAGGTTGACCTCGGCGCCGTAGGCGGCGTCGTTCCAGACGACGGCGATGCCGCGCCCGCCCGCGGTGCGCACGGCGGTCTCGAGGTCGGCGAGCGCCATGAGCCCGCCGCCGTCGCCGGTCGTGAGCACGATGGTCGAGTCGGGCCGGGCGACGGCGGCGCCCGCGACGCTCGGAAAGCCCATGCCGATCGACTGGAACGCCGTGCCGACCATCATCATGCGGTCGGGTGCGGCGACCGGCCAGTACATGTTCGCCCAGCCGATGAAGTGCCCGCCGTCGGAGACGACGACGCGGTCGTCGGGCAGCAGCTCGGCGAGGCGCGCCGCGACCGCGCGGGGGTCGAGCCGGCCGTCGTCGGCGAGGCCGTCGGCATGCTCGGCCAGCTCCTGGGCGCGCAGCGCCGAGACGTCGGCGATCGACTCGCGCCAGCCCGACGACACTCGAGCACCCTCCGGTCCCTGAGCCTGTCGAAGGGCATCGACGAGTCGACCCGCGACCACGGCCGCGTCGCCGCGCACGAATCCGCTGACGTGCGGGTGCGTCGCCGCCGCCGCCACGTCGATCTGGAACACCCGCGTGCCCGGCGCGAACAGCTCGCCGAAGCGCATCGTGAACTGGTTGAGGGAGGCGCCGAACACGACGGCGACATCGGCCTCGCGCACGAGCGCCATCGCGGGCTCGGCCCCGAAGCCGCCGGTCACGCCGAGGTCGTAGCGAGAATCGGGGAAGATGCCGCGGCCGAGCGCCGTCGATGCGGTGACCGCGCCGGTCGCGGCCGCGAGCTCGCCGAGCGCCTCGCCGGCCGCGGCGACCCAGGCGCCGCGCCCCGCCAGCAGGAACGGCCGGGATGCGCCCGCGAGGGCGCGCGCGATCTCGGCGACGGCGGCGTTCGCGAACGCGCCGATCGGCACGAGGGGCAGCGGATGCCGCAGCGCGGGCGCCTCGACGAGCGGCCCCGCGTCGACCGATGCGACGTCGTAGGGGATCGCCAGCACCACCGGCACCCGGTAGCTGAGCGCATGCTCGACGGCGATCACGGTCGTGGCCGGGGCATCCGTTCGCCCGACCGTGTACGTGCGCGCGCCGACCGCCGAGGCGAGGGCGATCTGATCGACGTCCCACGGGCGACGACCCGAGGTCGGTTCGTCGCCGACGACGAGCACGAGCGGCACTCGGGCCTGCGCGGCCTCGGCGAGCGAGGTGAGGGTGTTCGTGAATCCGGCGCCGTAGGTCGCGGTCGCCGCGGCGAGACGCTTCGATGCGCGGTAGTGGGCGTCAGCGGCCACGACGCCGCCCGCCTCGTGCCGCACGGCTGTGAACGAGGCATCCGTCTCGCGTTCGAGTGCGTCGAGGAAGTAGGCGTTGCCGTTGCCCATCACGCCGAAGACGTGGTCGACGTGGGCGGAGAGGGTGTGCGCGACGTGCGCGGAGACGGAGGGCATGGCGAAGCCTTTCGAGACGTGACGGGATGCTGGGATTCCGTATGTGTCTCGCGCGGCGGCAGGGGAGCTCTGGGCGTTGCTTCGTGCCCATTTTTCGAGCACCGGCGCGGCGGTGATCGTCGACCGCGCCTGGACGAGTCGAGTGTACCCGAGCGTCGTCGTCGGCCGGCACCCGGCAGAATGGTCGCATGAAGACCACCCAGCTGCGCCGCTATGTCATCGTCGACGGACTCTACGAGGAGTTCGTGGCGTGGTGGCGCGACACCATGCCGGCGCTGCGCTCCGAGATGGGGTTCGCCGTCGAGTTCGCCTACGGCTCACCCGAGACGAACGAATTCACCTGGGCGGTCAGCGTGCCGGGCGACGTGGACGAATTCGAGCGGGTGGATGCCGCGTACAAGACCTCTGCCGAACGTGCGGCGGTCTTCGACGGGCTGCCCGACCGGGTGGCTTCGACGCGGCTGTCGTTCGTCGAGACGTACTGAGCGCGCCGAGCCGAGCGCGCGGCTCGGCTCGGGCGCTCGGCCGCTCAGCCGTTCAGCTGCGCGGCGGCAGCCGGTCGGCGGCCTTCCAGGCGAGGGGCAGCAGCACGGCGGCGAGCACCGACTTGACGACGCCGCCGACGATGAAGGGCGTGAATCCGGCCGCGAGCACTGCGGCGAGGTCGTTCGGCGCGCCCACGGAGCCGAGGAACACCGCGAGCCACGGCAGGCCGATCGCGAACGTCGCGAGCGTGCCCGCCGCACAGGCCGCGAGGGCCTTCACGATCGTGCGATCCCACGTGCGTTCGGCGAACCAGCCGACGAGGGCCGCCGCGAGCACGAACCCCACGATATAGCCGCCGGTCGGCCCGGCGAGCACGCCCCACCCGCTCGACGCCTCGCTGAACCACGGCACGCCGACGACGCCGAGCCCCGCGTACGCCACGAGGGCGAGGCCGCCGCGCACCGCGCCGAGCGCCGAGCCGACGAGGAGCACGGCGAGCGTCTGCCCGGTGACGGGCACCGGCCACAGGGGCACGTACAACTGCGCGAACACGCCGACGAGTGCGGCGCCGGCGGCGATCAGCACGAGATCGGCGACGGTCGAGCGCGCGAGCACGCGGTCGGCGAGCACGAGTCGGCGGGGAGCGGATGGGGCGAGCGTGGTCATCTGAGTCCTTGCGTTCGAGTTGCAGTCGGAATGGAGAGCCCTCGTCCGTCACGCTACTGCGATGCGAACGGGCGATTTCGGCCGTGCGCTCACAAGATCGGCGCCCATTCTTGTGCGTCGTCGTGTTGTGCCGGGCGCACGAACGCGAGGGGTCGTACCCGGCCGCCGGCCTGCCGCACGTACCGTGCGTCTCATCGGCGAGGGTGAACTCGACGCCGTGTACAGCACATCCGCAGCGAGGCATCCGTAGAATCGACTCATCCCCGCACGTGAAATGCGGCCGACGCTGCCACCGGCAGGCTCGCCCGCGAGAGCCTGGTCGACGCCGCCCGCTGCACGCTCGACCGAGAAGGAAGACCGTGAGCCACGAGTTCGACGCCCGCCGCACGGAATGGATCGCCAAGGAAGAGCTCGCCGAGCGGATGATCCCGCTCATCGGCGGCCTCTACCGAGACCACGGGGTGGTGACCTCCATCCACGGACGGCGGCTCATCAACCGATCGCCGATCGAGCTGCTGAAGGCGCACCGCTTCGCACGCCAGGCCGGTGACGTCGAGCTCGACCTCGCCGACACCATGCGCGTGCTCGAGGTGCTGCGCGAGATCGCGCCCGGCCCCGCCTCGATCGACGTCGCGCGACTCGTCGCCCGCTACGCCGACGCCGTCGGGGAGGGCGATGCCCGCGAGCTCGCCGATTTCGTGCGCGACGAGCTGACGCCGGTCATCGCGGCAGAGGGCGACCCCGAGGCTTCCGGAACCGATGTCGTGCTGTACGGCTTCGGCCGCATCGGGCGCCTCCTCGCCCGCATTCTCATCGCGCACGCCGGCAACGGCAAGGGGCTGCGCCTCCGCGCGATCGTCGTGCGCAAGGGCAGCGACAACGACCTCGTCAAGCGCGCGAGCCTGTTGCGCCGCGACTCGGTGCACGGCCCGTTCGCCGGCACGATCGAGGTCGACGAGGAGGCGAACACGATCCTCGCGAACGGCACGCTGATCCAGGTGATCTACTCGAACGACCCCGCGTCGATCGACTACACCGCCTACGGCATCGACGACGCGATCGTCGTCGACAACACCGGCCGCTGGCGCGACGAGGCCGGGCTCTCGCAGCACCTGCAGTCGAAGGGCGTCGCCCGGGTGCTGCTCACCGCACCCGGCAAGGGCGCGATCAAGAACATCGTGCACGGCATCAACACCGACGACATCGAAGCCTCCGATCGCATCCTCTCGGCGGCCTCGTGCACGACGAACGCGATCACGCCCGTGCTGAAGGCGATCGAAGACGCCTACGGCGTCGCGCGCGGCCACGTCGAGACCGTGCACTCGTTCACGAACGACCAGAACCTGATCGACAACTTCCACTCGGGCGACCGGCGCGGGCGCTCGGCCGCGCTCAACATGGTCATCACCGAGACCGGCGCCGCGAAAGCCGTCGCCAAGGCCCTGCCCTCGTTCGCCGGCAAGCTCACCGGCAGCGCGATCCGCGTGCCGACGCCCGATGTCTCGCTCGCGATCCTGAACCTGCAGCTCGAGCGGCCCGCGTCGAAGGCCGCGCTCAACAAGTACCTGCGTCAGGTCTCGCTGACCTCGCCGCTGCGCCAGCAGGTCGACTACATCGAGTCGCCCGAGGTGGTCTCGACCGACTTCGTCGGCTCGAACCGAGCGGGAATCGTCGACGGTCTCGCGACGATCGCCGACGGCACCGACGCGATCGTCTACGTCTGGTACGACAACGAGTACGGCTACTCGTGCCAGGTCGTGCGCGTCATCGAGGCGATGGCGGGCAGCCACCCCGTCGTGCTGCCCGAGCGCCAGCCCGTCGCCCTCGAGCGCGCCGTATCGGTCGTCGAGTAGCGACGCAGGAGCGTATCGAGACGTGACACGGGGTCTCGATACGCACGCTGGTCTCGATACGCTCGCTGGCGCTCGCTCCTCGACCAACGGCCTGTTCGGGGCGACGTAGGCTGTCTGCATGAGCAGAGAAGCCGTGATCGTCGACGTCGTACGCACCCCCGTGGGGCGCGGCAAACCCGGGGGACTCCTGTCGGGCGTGCATCCGGTCGATCTTCTGGCCGGCGTGCTCGACACCCTCGTGAACCGCAACGACCTCGACCCGGCGCTCGTCGAGGATGTGATCGGCGGCTGCGTCAGCCAGATCGGCGAGCAGAGCTACAACATCACCCGTAACGCGGTGCTCGCGGCCGGTTTCCCCGACCATGTTCCGGGCACCACGATCGACCGGCAGTGCGGGTCGAGCCAGCAGGCGGCGACGTTCGCGGCGCAGGCCGTGCTCGCCGGGCAGGCCGACATCGTCATCGCGTGCGGCGTCGAGTCGATGAGCCGCGTGCCGCTCGGGTCGAGCGCCGCAGGTGCCGACCCCTACGGTTCGCGCATCCGCACGCGGTACCCCGAGGGGCTCGTGAACCAGGGCGTCTCGGCCGAGCTCATCGCCGCCAAGTGGGGCTTCGACCGCACCGACCTCGACGCCTTCGCAGCGCGCTCGCACCAGCTCGCCACTGCCGCGCAGGAGTCGGGTGCGTTCGCGAGCGAGGTCGTGCCGGTGCCGGGGGTCGACTCGTTGACCGACGAGACCGTGCGGCCCGCGACATCCGTCGAATCGCTCTCTGGTCTGAATGCCGCGTTCCGCACCGATGCGCTCGCCGAGCGGTTCCCCGAGCTCGACTGGCGCATCACGCCGGGCAATTCGTCGCCGCTCACCGACGGCGCCTCGGCCGCGCTCATCATGAGCGCCGAGCGCGCTGCCCAGCTGGGGCTCACGCCGCGGGCGCGATTCCGCGCGTTCTCGGTCGTGGGCAGCGACCCGCTCTACATGCTCACGGGCGTGATCCCCGCGACGGCGAAGGTGCTCGAGCGCGCCGGGCTCGGCCACGACGACATCGACGCCTACGAGGTCAACGAGGCGTTCGCGTCGGTTCCGCTCGCCTGGCTGGCAGAGACGGGGGCGGATGCTTCGAAGCTGAACCCCCGCGGCGGCGCCATCGCCCTCGGCCATGCGCTCGGCTCCTCGGGCACCCGCTTGCTCACGACGCTCGTGAACCAGCTCGAGGCCACCGGCGGGCGCTACGGACTGCAGACGATGTGCGAGGGCGGCGGCATGGCCAACGCCACGATCATCGAGCGCATCTGACGCGCACCCACGAAAGGACACTCATGGAACTCGACGGCGCATCGGCGATCGTGACGGGCGGGGCCTCGGGCCTCGGGCGTGCCACGGCACGAGCACTCATCGACGGCGGGGCATCCGTCGTGCTCGTCGACCTGCCCGGCCCGCGCGGCGAAGAGGCCGCGGCCGAACTCGGCGATCGAGCGCGGTTCGTCGCGGCGGATGTCGCGAACGAGGCTCAGGTGCAGGCGGCCATCGACGCGGCATCCGCTCTCGCACCGCTGCGCGTCGCCGTGAACTGCGCCGGCATCGTGACCGCGAACCGCACGGTCGGCCGCGACGGCCCCGCGCCGCTCGAGGCGTTCGAACGCACGATCCGCGTGAACCTGATCGGCACGTTCAACGTCACCCGGCTCGCCGCCGCGGCGATGGCCGCCACCGAGCCCGTGAGCGGCGGCGTGCCCGGCGGGCCAGCGACGCCCGAGCGCGGCGTCATCGTGAGCACCGCGTCGGTCGCGGCGTTCGACGGACAGATCGGACAGGCGGCCTATTCGGCGTCGAAGGCGGCGGTCGCCGGCATGACCCTGCCGATCGCGCGCGACCTGTCGAAGCTGCTCATCCGCGTGGTCACGATCGCGCCCGGCATCTTCGAGACGCCCATGATGGCGGGCATGCCCGACGACGTGCGGGCCTCGCTCGAGGCTCAGGTGCCGCACCCCTCGCGGCTCGGGCACCCGAGCGAGTACGCCGCGCTCGTGCGTTCGATCATCGCGAACCCGATGCTGAACGGCGAGACGATCCGCCTCGACGGTGCCATTCGCATGCAGCCGAAGTAGGGCGTCAGACGGCCACGTGCCGTGCGCGAGCTGCACGCCACGCCTTGATGCCGCCCTCGATCACGTCCCAGGTGGCCGCCGCGATCACCGCTGCGACGATGATCGCCACGACGATCGGCCCGGCCTCGCCCCACGGCCACTGCATCGCCTCGAGCGCCTGGTCGCTGATGAGCTGCCCGGTCAGGAACAGCCAGAGCGCCGGCACGGTGAAGGCGACGTTCAGCACGAGGTTCGCGCCGGCCAGCCACCAGTTCCAGCCCCAGCGGTAGACGGCGATCGCGAAGAGGATCTCGAGGGCGATCAGCGCCAGGAAGTACGGCAGCCAGAACGACCAGAGCGCAGGGTCGAGCAGCGGGATGGGCTCGCGCACGCCGTCGCGGAACACGACGCCGGACGCCTGCCACACGATCGCCACGGCGAAGACGCCGAGGAAGACGAGCGAGCCCACGAGCTCTGCGGTGCGCGAGGGCTGCGCATGCCCCGCCGACGGCGCGGGCACCGTGGCTGGCAGCATGTCGAGGGTCCACGGCACGTCGACACCTCGCCGGCCGGGCTCGGCCGGGGTGCGTTCGAGCACCGCGAAGACGAGGGTCGTCCAGAAGCCGAGGTGCACCGCGATCGAGATCGCGGTGCCGACCGTCGCGCCGATCGCCTCGCCGATGTCGGCGCCCGAGAGCAGCTGCCCGAGCAGCACGCCGGCGGCGCCGATCGGCAGCACGATCGCGTACAGCAGCTTCAGCAGGCGCCACCACATGAGGTAGTACTTCGGGCCGATGAGCTGCAGCGGGCGATCGATGTAGTGCGCCGCGAGGGCCGCCGGGTCGCCGAGTTCGGTGAGTGCGGCGCGTTCGGCGTCGGCAGGGGAGGAGCCCGTCTCGACGAGCGCGTCGGTCGCATCGCCGATGCGCTCGCGCAGTTCGCGGTCGAAGTCGCCGCGCTGCGCCTCGGGCAGGGTGCGGGCCGCCGCCCACACGTAGCGGTCGGTCAAGTTGGTCATGATTCGTCTCCAGTGGTGAGTCCGGCGAGCGCATCGTCGATGCGTCGCCAATCGGTCATGAGTGCGTCGGCGAGCAGCTCGCCGGTGGCGCTCGTGCGATAGAACTTGCGAGGCCTGGCCTCGTCGGTGTTCCACTCGCTCGTGAGCAGGCCCTGCTTCTCGAGTCGCCGCAGCAGTGGGTACAGGGTGTTCGCGTCGACGAGGATGCCGAGCGAATTCAGCGACTCGAGCAGCGCATAGCCGTAGTCGGGCGTGCGCAACCGAACGAGGCAGGCGAGCACGACGGTGCCGCGACGGAGCTCCTGCAGGTGCCCGGCGGTCGTCTCATCGAGGTTCATGAGTCACACGATACTGTGTCACACACACTATTGCAACAGAAACATCATCGTGCCCCCTCTTGGAAGCAGATGGGGGAGGGAGCTATTGCTCGGCGTGGGCCTCGAGGAAGCGGTAGACCGAGGAGTCGTCGACGCCAGGGAACGTGCCGGAGGGCAGCGGCGAGAGCACGTGCGCGTGCAGGCGGGCGCTCGGCCATGCGCGGCCGGCCCAGCGCTCGGCGAGCTCGGCCGGCGCGCGGCGGCAGCACGACTCGTCGGGGCAGGTCGACACGGCACGCTGCGTCGTCTCGCGCCCGCGGAACCACTTGGCCTGGGCGAACGGCACGCCGACCGAGATCGAGAACTCCGCGGCATCCGTTCGCCCGGTCTGGGTCGCGCACCAGAAGGTGCCGGCCGGCGTGTCGGTGTACTGGTAGTTCTCGGTCGTGCGGTTGGTGTGGCCGAAGGCGGTGCGGGCGCTCCACTTCTTGCACACCCACTGGCCCTCGATCGATCCGGTGACGTCGGAGGGCAGCGGCAACCCGTCGTTCTCGTACCCCTTCAGCAGGGCGCCGTCGCCCGCGACGCGCAGGAAGTGCAGGGTCATGTCGAGGTGCGAGGTGCCGAGGTTCGTGAAGCGCAGCGCCGCCGCTTCGTGCGTGACACCGAACGCGTCGCGGAAGTCCTCGATGGCCAGTCGCTTCTCTTTCTTGGCGGCCAGCAGAAAGGCGACGGATGCCTCGCGCGGCATCAGGCACGCGGCGGCGAAGTAGTTGATCTCGAGCCGCTGCCAGAGGAACTCCGCGTAGCTCTCGGGGCGCTCGTGCCCGAGCAGTCGGTGCGCCATGGCCTGCAGCGCCATCGAGCGCAGGCCGTGGCCGCCGGGGATCGAGGCCGGTGGCAGGTAGATGCGGCCGTTCGCGATGTCGGTGATCGACCGCGTCGAGTCGGGCAGGTCGTCGACGTAGATGAGCTGGAAGCCGAGGCGCTCGGCCATGACGCTCACCTCGCGGTGCGTGACCGCGCCCGAGCGGTGGCCGGCGGCGTACACCTGCTCTTCGGCGAGTCGCTCGATGTCGTCGAGGTAGTTGTCGCGTCGGCGCATCCGCTCGCGCAGTTCGGTGTTGGCCCGACGCGCCTCTTCCGGGGTCGCGATGGCCTCGCTCGCCCGCCGCTGCAGTTCGTGGTGCAGGCCCACGATCGCCTCGAGCGATTCATCGGTGATGCCGCGGCCCGGCCGGATCGCCGGCAGGCCGAGGCTCGCGTAGAGCGGACTCGACTGCGCGCGGCCGAGCTCGAGTTCGAGCGCGGCGCGATGGCTCGGCGCCTCGCGGGAGAGCAGGTCGGCGAGCTCGACGTCGAGCGCCGCGGCGAGCGAGTCGAGCAGCGAGAGCTTCGGCTCTCGTTTGCCGTTCTCGATGAGCGAGAGCTGACTGCCGGCCATGCCGACCGCCTCGCCGAGTTGGTCGAGGGTGAGCGCCCGCTCGCCCCGGAAGTGGCGGATGCGCTGACCGAGGGTCGCGAGATCGGGGGAGCCTGCCTTCATGGCTTAAGAATAGCGAAAAATCTCAATTTCTTAACACGCGATTTGGCCGAATGGATGCCGCAACTGCGCGCATTCTTGAAGTACGAACCAGTTCCGGCGCAGGCCGGCACCACTTCAGAAGGGACGACGATGACCATCTCCGAGGTTTCCATCGGCACCGCGGCATCCGACTCTGCCGGAAATGTGCGGCGCGGCACGACCGACGCGGCACTGCGCGACTGGGTGCAGGAGATCGCCGCCCTCACCAAGCCCGACGAGATCGTCTGGTGCGACGGTTCGCAGCACGAGGCCGACCTGCTCGAGAAGCAGCTCGTGGCCGAGGGCAAGCTCATCAAGCTGAACCCCGAGTGGCGCCCCAACAGCTTTCTCGCACGCACCGACCCGAAAGACGTCGCGCGCGTGGAAGACCGCACCTTCATCTGCTCGACGTACGAAGAAGACGCCGGCCCCACGAACAACTGGCGCGACCCGCGCGAGATGCGCGAAGAGCTGACCGACGTCTTCGACGGCTCGATGAAGGGCCGCACGATGTACGTCGTGCCCTTCTCGATGGGCCCGCTCGGCGGCCCCATCTCGCAGCTCGGCGTCGAGATCACCGACTCGCCCTACGTCGTGCTCTCGATGGGCATCATGACCCGCATGGGCGAGGCCGTCTACCGGCTCATCGAGGCCGGCGAGCCGTGGGTGCACACCGTGCACTCGGTCGGCTACCCGCTCATCGACGGCGTCGGCCACCGCCGCGCCGAGGTCGAGTGGCCGTGCAACGACACGAAGTACATCGTGCAGTTCCCCGACTCGCGTGAGGTCTGGTCGTACGGCTCGGGCTACGGCGGCAACGCGCTGCTCGCGAAGAAGTGCTTCGCGCTGCGCATCGCGAGCGTCATGGCGCGCGACGAGGGCTGGCTCGCCGAGCACATGCTGCTCATCAAGATCACCTCGCCCGAGGGCAAGGCCTACCACGTCGCCGCGGCGTTCCCGTCGGCGTGCGGCAAGACCAACCTCGCGATGCTGCGCCCCACGATCCCCGGCTGGAAGGTCGAGACGATCGGCGACGACATCGCCTGGATGCGCCCCGGCGACGACGGCCGCCTCTACGCGATCAACCCCGAGGCCGGCTTCTTCGGTGTCGCGCCCGGCACCGGCGAGAGCACGAACCCGACGGCCGTGCAGACCCTCTGGGGCAACACGATCTTCACGAACGTGGCGCTGCGCCCCGACGGCGACATCTGGTGGGAGGGCCTGACCGACGAGGTGCCCGCCGAGCTCACCGACTGGCAGGGCAAGCCGTGGACGCCCGACTCGGGCCGCCCCGCCGCGCACCCGAACTCCCGCTTCACGGTGGCCGCCGCCCAGTGCCCGCAGATCTCCGACGACTGGGACGCGCACGACGGCGTGCCGATCGACGCGATCCTCTTCGGCGGGCGCCGTGCGACGAACGTGCCGCTCGTCGCCCAGGCGCGCAGCTGGAAGCACGGCGTGTTCATGGGGGCGACGATCTCGTCCGAGAAGACCGCCGCGGCCGAGGGCACGGTCGGCGAGCTGCGCCGCGACCCGTTCGCGATGCTGCCGTTCTGCGGGTACAACATGGCCGACTACTGGGGCCACTGGGTCAAGATGGGCCGCGTGCTCGGCGAGAACGCGCCGAAGATCTTCCAGGTCAACTGGTTCCGCAAGGGCTCCGACGGCTCGTTCCTCTGGCCCGGATTCGGCGAGAACTCGCGTGTGCTCGAGTGGATCGTCGGTCGTGTCGAGGGCACGAGCGACGTCGTCGAGACGCCGATCGGCCTTATCCCGGCCTCCGGTTCGCTCGACCTCGACGGCCTCGACATCGCCGACGACGCGATCGAGCAGCTCTTCGACGTCGACCGCGACTCGTGGCTGGCCGAGTGCGACCTCACCGACGAGTACTTCGGCCAGTTCGGCGACCGCGTGCCTGCGGCGCTCCGCGCCGAGCTCGCGAGCCTGCGCTACCACCTGTCGCACCAGGAGTCGTAGACGCCAGAGGGCGCAGGTCGAGAGGATGCCGCGGGCCCGCCGCCTTCGGGAAGGCGCGGGCCACGCGGCATCCGTCGAC